>NZ_JAJBNQ010000029.1:0-51917 GCF_020538025.1 Blautia sp. MSK17_66 | reverse complement strand
CCAATTCAGCCTTCTCACCCAGACCTTCGTAAATTTTAATAATGATAATTGACATTCCCATCATAATGGTTGCAATTAAAACTGCATAATAATCACCTGTTGCATTTTCCTGATGTATGTAAATACGATATACTCCCCAATCGACCATAACTGTAGCGAATGCTAAAAGTAATAAAACAATACCACTCCGGATTTTTATATTTTGATATTTTTTGTCAGAAATAATTTTATTAATAAATAATGTCAAAAAAACAAATAAACATTCTGATACTATTTGCGCCATGCTATAATAACCTGGTTTCAATATTGTCTCTTCTGTATAAGATATTGTCATTATAAATAAAATCACATATTCACAAAGGCATCCCATTACTTCCCATAACATACCATGAAAAAATATTTTTCCTATTTTTCCCTGATACATCCAACTCCCACATATCCCCGCTAATAGACTCATTATTATTATATTTCTTATAAGTCCTAGGTTAGGCAAAAAAGAAAGTAAGATATATAGAAATATAAAAATACATTTATTAATCCTTTGATTTTTATATTTTTTCCTTTCAAAAAAACTACCCATATAAAACTTATATGCACAAAACATAAAAACATAGTAACAAATGTTATTTACTTCAATTAACCTTCTCATTTTTTATAATCCCCCATGCTATTTGCATATAATAAGTAAAAATTACATTTTTATCTCTCTTTTTCAAAAATTATTACATTCTTACGTAAAGGAAGCAGTTGCACTTGGGGTTTCCAATATGGATGCTAAAATGATGTGTGCTAATTTCAGACATCAGGGAGGAGCCTCTGCTGTAAAAAGAATTTTGGCAAAAACAACAAAGCCTTACACTCTGGATCATCTCTACGCAGCCTGCCAGACAGATACCGGAAATCAGGTAGGAGCATATAAGAGTCGTCAGAAGATGGTATATAACGCTCTTAAAACTTACATCACCAATTATAAGGTTACCGCTGCCGAGGCCATTCAGGCTGCTGTAAAAATTGCCAAAGCTGAAATCGGATATCTGGAAAAAAAATCTAACGCAAACCTGAACAGCAAAACTGCCAATGCCGGAACTGCTAATTATACAAAATATTGGAGAGATGCAGATCCTGCTAATCAGGCCTCCCCATGGTGTGCATGTTTTATCAGCTGGGTCTTTATGAAAGCTTTTGGAAAAGCCACCGCAACCAAACTGTTAAAACACTGGCCATATATTTATGTTCCAACACTGGCAGGATTATTCACCAATTATGCTTCCCCCAAAGTCGGAGACATTTTCATGTATCATAATGGATCCGAATTTTCACATACAGGACTGGTAATTTCAGTAAGTGGTGATAAATTTGTAACCATTGAAGGTAATACCAATGATGGAAGCGGTGTCGTTGCTGAAGGAATTGGAGTTTACCAGAAAACAAGGTACAACAGCCAGCTTCCAGGCTCAAAATTTGCCCGTCCAAATTACAGCATCGTAACCTCAATTAATGGTTCCGGAGGAGACATCACACCACCATCTACATGGGTAACAACCGGTACCGCTGTATGCACAGGCTCTTCCCCGATAAAAACAGCACAGAATGCGCTGAACAGCAAATTTAATGCTGGTCTGACGGTAGACGGTATTTGGGGATCTGCCTGCAAAACAGCATATATCAAGGCAATACAGTCTGCCCTGAACTCTGTATATGGTGCCGGACTTACAGCTGACGGCATCTGGGGAACAAACATATCCAATGCCTGCGCCGCCCATGTACTTTCTGAAGGAGCTAATAATCTCTATGTGGGTGTATTACAAATTGGCCTTTACGCACATAATATAACACTGAACAGTGGAATTGACAGTTCTTTTGGACCTTCTACAAAACAGGGAGTTATTAAATTCCAGACTTCTCAGGGGTTATCTGCTGACGGAATTGCAGGCCGTGACACTTTTGCCAGACTTGCAGGTGTCTGATTTTCTGTTTCTCAAAAGGAGTCGCTGCATATGCAGCGGCTCCTTTTTAATATCTGTTTTATTCCTCTGTTTTTCCCTCCATAGTCTGCTGTTCATGATTATAAATCCAGCTGGGCGTCATACTTTCGCTTCCATCTCCGTATACAGAAACAGCAATGTACTTTCCGTCTTTCACATAATATCCAATTTCCAGTTTCAGATTCGCTGCCAGTGGTCCACCTTGTTTCCGGCTTTCTCCTATCTGAATATCGGCATTGCTGATATCAAAGGTGGTCTGTGTAAAATTGCCTTCCGAACCACATTCCATCGTTACGCTGTCCTCATCAGATTCTGTAAGGACTCCGTTTATATATATGATTTCCGATTCTGGTTCGTCGGCAGCATTGCTCTCAGAAGAGGAAGTCTCTTTATTATTCGGGAACTGTCCACATCCCGGAAGACCTGCCAGCAATATCCCAAGCATTATGAATCCTGCTGTTATTCTTTTGTATCTCATTTTTCTCTTTCCCCTGTTGTAAATGATGATTTTCCTTTGATTCTGCCCTCCCTGTTAATAATCCTCAGAAGTTTCCTCTTCCTCGTCTATATAATCTGCATCCCCGGATTCTTCATACTCCTGCGTATCCTCTTCTGCCTGGGTATTTCTCTGTTCCATATTATACAGCTGACTGGGTGAAAAATATTCTGTCCCATCGCTGTATACATAAGTAGCAATGTTCACTCCATCTTTCACATAATAATTTACATCTACATTAAGGCTTGTTCTAAGACCACTGACTCCGATCACTTCATCTACCTGAATATCCAGCTCTGCACTGCTGATGTCAAAAGTCATTTCATAGAAATCTCCATCAGAGCCTGTTTCTATTGTCATGGTAGAGTCATCGTTATATCTTACATTTCCGCTGACGGACTTCATTTCATAATTATAAACCCAGCTTGGGGTCATACTTTCACTTCCGTCTCCATATACAGAAACAGCAATGTAATCTCCATTCTCCACATAATATCCAATTTTAAGATTCAGATTTGCCGCTAACGGTCCCCCCTGTTTCTTGTTTTCGCCTATCTGAATATCCGCATTACTGATATCAAAAGTTGTCTGATTAAAATCCCCGTCAGATCCATACTCGATTGTTACACTGTCCTCATCGGAATCTGTTAAAACTCCGTTTATATATGTAATTTCTTTTTCCGCTTCTGAAGATGTGTTTCCTGTATTGCCGGCCTGAGACCCTGAGCCTGTCTGCGCAGCTGCTTTCGTAGGTTTTGGTGCTGCTGTGGCTTTTGGAGTTGGCGTAGCTGTAGCCTTCGGTGCTGCTGTGGCCGCCGCCTTGGTCGGTTCCGAAGCAGATGTTCCTCCATTCCCCTCTGTCAGTCCGCATCCGGAAAAACACGTTGCTGCTATTCCCAATGCCATAAATACTGCTGTCAATTTCTTGTAGTTCATTTTCTCTTCCTCCTGACATAATATTTTTCTTTCATTATACGCCTTTAACTTATCCATTTTGCAGAAACTGTCAAAATCACGTCTCTTATTGGAATAATTTCCTTTTTTTCTTTTTTATTTATTTTATATCTGCAAATTCATATTTTGTAAGACTTATTTTCCTGATATTCTGCTTTTATAAGCTTGTCCGATATGATAAAATATTGATAAGATGTAACTATTCAGAAGGTAGTATCCCGCGAGGTGTTTTGGCATGTTTTTTGCCAAAATCCCGAGACATACAAGGCAAAGTGCCATCACCGAAGGTGATTTGGAATGCATTTTGACTCGTAACTGTGAGGGTACTGAACAGTTACGATAAGATAAAGAAAAAGGAACTACACATTACACCTGGGTGTGACTTTTTTATTCAGGCAAATCTGGGAACTGACCCCTTTAATGTCCTTGTGGCAGGATGTATCATCCTTGCTCTTGGCATGACCATAGTGATCAAATCGGAAGCGGGAACAGGTCCCAATGATCTGGTTGCCATTGTCATCAGCGACAAAAGTCACAAACCTTTCGGTATCGTGCGCATCCTGACAGACTGCTTCTTTGTGATCGCAGGTTTTCTGCTTGGAGGAACCTTTGGACTGGGAACTATTATCTGTGCCTTTATCGTAGGTCCTGTCGCACAGATCTTTATGCCATATTCCCAACGCTTCTGCAAAAAAATAATCAGAAATTAAACTCATACCCGGCTGCCATGTTGTCACGGCTGCCGGGTACGGGTTTTTAAATAATAACTTCTTTAATTATTGATTCCTGCTTACTACAAAGATAAAAAGCTGGTACAACTGAAATCAGTCAAAACTCCAGTGTACCAACTTTTAATTAGTTATGATCATCTATAAATTATTGTTTTACAAACGACTATATAAAGAATTTATTTTAGCGCGTGTTGCCGGTCCGATGATACCATCCACTGACAGTCCATAAGTTCTTTGGAATCTACAAACCGCATCATAGGTTCCTTGTCCAAAAACACCATCTGCACCGGCCGATCCACAGCTATAACCTAAAGCAATAAGCTTCCTCTGCATATCTCTGACGTCAGTTCCGCTGGATCCCATAGATAAATTACCTCCGGTACTTCCACCATCGCTAGAACCATAAGCAGGTCTGCAAAATGACATTTTTCTCCCACCAATAGATCTCTTCGACGTTCTAACTGCATCTCCAGAATTGCCATCTATAGTAATAATTTCACTGCTGGTTACTGTTTTTACAATTCCTACATGCCCATACGTTCCTCCATTATTTGTACTAACTATAGCAAGATCTCCAACTTTCGGAGTATTATAAACGCATCCTAATGAATTATAATATCGCCATACTTCATAAACTGAAGCTGTTTTTGCACCGCCACAAAAAAGAGCAGAAGCTCCGGCATGTTTAAAAACCCACCATACAAATACTGCACACCATGGATAATTTTCACCATTTACAGCTCGTCCATAATATTCCGTATTATATTTGACATTGTTCACCCCCGTTTCTTTTACTCCAATCTCTTTACTTGCCATGTTAATAATCGTACTTGCTGTTGCCATATCTTTTTCTCCACTTTATTTTTTTAATAACCGGTTATCTGCTTTATATAAAGATAAAATGAAGAAAAACAGAAACTAAAATTAAAGAAAAATTTCAACTACATCCTCATGTTCTTATAATGATACAATATTGAAAACAAAGGAAAGCGAGGGAGCGATATGAAAGAAAAATTTTTTAAAGGCGCATGTATTGCATATATTCTGTTGGGAAGTGTATTTTTTCCAAAAAGCGCCTGGGCGGAAGAACCTCTGGGAACCATGGTCTACCATGATATCAAGGATTTCGGAGAATATTACGATTCGGAATCAGCTATTACCTATGCATTTATAAAAGGAACACTTTCTTCCTGTTCAGACAGTACTAATATTTGTACCGTAACCTCTGACAACGGTAAAGAGGTCGACATATCAGTCAAAAATCCGGAAGACATTCAGAAATACTGCGGTTCAGAGGTTCATGTCTGGTATTCCAAAAATAAACAGAATATCAATAAGCTTATTTCCTGCTCCCCGGAAACTTTCTGGAAAAAGCTCATTGATATTGAAGACAAACAATATTTAATCGAAACGGGAAAGCTTTCTGCTGACAGCTTAACCGAAGAGGAAAAAGCCTTTAAAGAAAACACAATCCAGATAAACGGCACTCTGACTAAATATGTTTCTTTCGCAATGGTCGACAATTTTGGTATCTGTTCTCTTATATTTGTCGAAACAGCAGACGGTGTCACTGAAATATTTCCTATAGATAATCCCTGCAGTCAGTGTGATTCCGTTGAGCGCCACAGGACTTTTGAAGATTATATAAAATTATATGAAGGAATGCAAATAAATGCTGACGTATTCAAAGGACTGAATGTCGCCTATCATTTCGGGGAAGCATAAACTAACAAGAACATATCCTCCAGCAAAACTCATACCCGGCTGCCATGTTGTCACGGCTGCCGGGTACGGGTTTTTATTTTACTTACTGCGGGACTCCCACAGAAGCAATCTTACGATTTAAATTTTTGGAATTCCATCAAATCCAGCCTGGAGTTCTGCATCTGTGGGAATATAATCACTCATTTCTCCATCATTATATCTTCCATAAGCAAACATATCAAAATATCCTGTTCCGGTAAGTCCAAACACAATAGTCTTTTCTTCTCCAGTCTCTTTACATTTCATTGCTTCATCCAGAGCTGCCCGGATCGCATGAGCGCTTTCAGGCGCCGGAAGAATTCCTTCCACGCGGGAAACATCTGAGCCGCCTCAAAAACAGAAGTCTGTTCAAACATCACAATATTTTTCTGCCGATATCACGGCATTTGCACCGTCAGCAACCGCTGTTACAACCTGACGAAGCTGTTTGGTCCTGATATCTCCTGCTGCAAAAATGCCCGGTGTACTTGTTACACAGTCTTCTCCTGCAATGATATATCCTCCCTCGTCCAGAGCCACCAGATTTTTAAATTTCTCTGTATTCGGAAGAATGCCAACGGCAATAAAGACTCCGTCAACGGCAATCGTTTTTTCTTCATCGGTTCTGACATTGCGGATTTTTAAGCTTTCTACCTTTTCTGTTCCTTCGATAGAAACCGGCACATTGTCCCAGACCATTTCCACGTTAGGGCATCTGAACAGCCGGTCCTGAAGCACCTTATCCGCCCGAAGTTCTCCTCTTCTGTGAACAAGATACACTTTTCTGCAGGTTCTGGAAAGAAGAATCGCATCCTCGACAGCCACATTTCCGCCGCCGACAACTGCGACCGTTCCTCCCTGGAAAAAAGCTCCATCACAGGTTGCACAGTAGGACACACCCATTCCGCTCAGCTCTTCCTCTCCCGGAATCCCAAGCTGACGATGCACCGCACCACAGGCAAGGATCACACTCTTCGTTCTGTAATGATTTTTCTTTGTGCGGATCACCTTGATCTCACCCTCATCTTCTATAGAGAGAACAGGCTCCCTTTTCGGACTGATTCCGAGTTTTTCTGCATGGTTTACCATAGCCTCTCCAAGGTCCAGCCCTGTGATTCCCGGAAGTCCCGGATAGTTGTCCACCTCATAAGTATCTACGATCTGTCCACCCTGTACGAATTTTTTCTCAAGCCACAGAGTATTCAGTTTACCTCTTGTCGCATAGATTGCTGCACAGATTCCTGCCGGACCTGCACCCAAAATTACAAGATCATATATTTCTTCCATCAAATCGACCTCTCTTTCTTAACTCCTGCCACTCAGTTTAGCATACAATCCTGCGTTTTCCAATAAGATAGTAAAAACCTTTCTTTTGAGAGGCCTCTATGAAATTTTCTCTTCGCAGACCCCGTTCTCCGCTCATGATTGCACTTTTTCTGAGTTTTGTCCTGCTCTTCGGACTTTTTATGGGCTGGATCTCCGGCCATGTAATCTCTGATGACAATGCATTCAGATCCCTGACCGATAACATCTTTCAGGAAGAGGTTTCCGGAAGTATGCTGACCCTCCATTACTCTCTTGCCTATCCTGAAAAGAAACAAATTTCCCGCCCTTCTCCTTCTCTCGGAACAATTTCTGCCGACATGGACCGTACATATCAGAAATATGAACAATATCTTCAGAAGCTGAAAGGCTTTTCCGCCTCCCGACTGAATCGCGAAAATCAGATCACCCGGGATATGCTGCTCCTTTATTATCAAACACAGCTCTCATCCAGAGATTATCCTCTTCTGGATGAACCCTTAAGCCCCAGTCTTGGCATCCAGGCACAGCTGCCTGTCCTTCTGGCAGAATATGCTTTTTATGAAGATCAGGATATCGCGGACTACCTGAATCTTCTGACCTCCATAAAACCATATTTTCAGAGTCTCCTCGCCTATGAACGCCAAAAATCCGAAGCAGGATATTTTATGAGTGATACAACTCTCAACCGTATTCTGGAGCAGTGCAGTGCCTTCATCAAAGATCCCGAGAACAATTACATGCTGGATGTTTTTTCCCGGAAACTTACAGCCTATGGCAGGTTTTCCAAAAAGGAACAGACAAAACTGATCAACTGTCACAAAAAAATCCTGCTCACCGGTGTCATCCCCGCTTATCAGGAACTGATGACCGGATTAAGCGAACTCAAAAACAGTGGCAGCACAAGCCGCGGGCTGAAGCATTTTGAAGGAGGAACTGAATATTACCGTTATCTTCTGCAGTCTCAGACCGGATGTTATCTTTCTGTGGAAAAAATCCAGCAGCGTCTTGCCGCTCAGCTTTCCGAGGATATGGACACCGTTCAGAAGATGCTGAAGGAGCAGCCTTCACTTCTCCCAAAACTGACAAAGGGTGTTGAGTTCAATGATTTTAAGCCAAAATCTGCCCTTCAGTATCTGGGTCGGGCTATGCAGAAGGATTTTCCACCGCTTAGTACCACTGATTATGAAGTCCGCTATGTCCACAAATCTATGGAAGATTTCCTGAGTCCGGCATTTTATCTTACCCCGCCGCTTGATACAGGCAGTCCCAATGTAATTTATATCAACCGTGCCAACAGCCACTCCAACCTGGAGCTTTTTACAACTCTTTCTCACGAGGGATTTCCGGGGCACCTGTATCAGACTGTTTTTTTCGGAAGGACACAGCCTGCTGATATCCGCTACCTGATCACTTCCGGCGGCTATGTCGAAGGCTGGGCAACTTATGTCGAATCCTACGGATATCAGTATGCTGCTTCTCTTCTCACAGACAAAGCGGCTTCCGACCTCACCGCCCTGATGTGGAAAAACCGCTGTATCAATCTCTGTATCTATTCTCTGCTTGATACGGGCATTCATTATCAGGGTTGGAATCAGACTGCCGCTTTGCGATTTCTGCAGGTCTTCGGAATCCGAGATACAAAGATCGCCGGTGAGATCTATCAGTATATTGTTGAAACTCCCTGTAACTATCTTAAATATTATCTCGGTTATCTGAACTTCCTTGATCTGAAAAAGAAACAGCAGGAAAAATCCGGCAGCTCCTTTGACATCCGGGAATTTCACCGCAAGGTTCTGACAATCGGTCCGGTGCAGTTTCCTGTTCTGGAAAAATATATGCAGTAGAATGACAAAAGAGCAGGCATATCCTCTGTCCATCTGATATGTCTGCTCTCGTTTTATTTTTCATTTCCGTAAGTGCGGAAAAATTTCTGAAGCTTTGTCAGTGCCCCTGTAAGCACTTCAGTTTCTTTCTCATCCATGCCGTCCAGAATCTCCATGACCATCTTCTCGTGGAACATTCTGTGATGAAAATATGCCTTTTCACCCTTCTCAGAAAGAGATACCAGCACGACCCTTCGATCCTCTTCACTTCGGCTACGTTCTACATAACCTTTCTTGACCAGATGGTTGATCGCGATCGTCAGAGTTCCCACTGTCACAGAAACTGCACGTGCCACCGTGGACATATTCTTGGGTTCCCGAATTCCGATCGCCTCTATGACATGCATATCATTCACGGAAATATCTTTGTATTCTGATGTGATCAGTGCACGTTCTTCCACATCCATAATCTCATTAAACAGTTTTACCAGAACATCATTTACAGTTTCGTATGAGTTCATCAGCCTTCTCCTCTCCCTCTTTGTTTTTTATTATAACGTAAAGCATTTTGAAACACAAAGTAATTTTTTTAACAATCTCTTTTTTTACTGGTTTTTATTTGCTATAATGAAAAAATGAAAGGAATCCAGTTATGAAAAAAAATAAGAATATACCATTAAATCTAAGAGAACAGATGAATTCCCGTATTGGTCTTACCTGTTCCATTATCCTGCTGGTACTGCTTGTCATTGCATTCCGGCAGCTTGATTACAACTTAATCGAGAAACCCAAAATAGAAGCACAGAAAGCCGCCGAAGAAAAGAAGGCGGATGAAAAAAAGGCGGCTGAAAAACCAGAGATTTCCACAGCAAGCGTTATCGCTGTCGGTGATAATCTCTACCATGGAAGCCTCATCGAGTCCGGCGAGAATGATTCCGGAACCTGGAACTACGACAAGATCTACGAAAAGGTCACGGATGAGATCCAGGCAGCGGATGTCGCAATGGTAGATCAGGAAACTGTCTTTACCACAGAACACGATGCTGTCAGCTCCTATCCGTCTTTCGCCACACCTACCGAAGTCGGAGATGCTCTGATCAAAGCAGGCTTCGATGTCATTGAATCCGCAACCAACCACATCGATGATTACGGCTCTGATTTCATGGAAGAAACCTTTAACTTCTGGAGTACTAACTATCCGGACATTCCGGTTCTCGGCATTCATCCTACAGAGGAAGATGCCAATAACGTCAAAACACTTGAAGTAAACGGAATCAAGATTTCCTTCCTGGATTATACATACGGAACCAACAACGGTGGTGCCGGTGAAGGCAAGGAATATATGATCGATCTCTTTGATAAGGCCAAAGTTTCCAGCATGATCCAGAAAGCCAAGGCCAGCAGTGATGTGCTGATCTTTGTTGCACACTGGGGTAAGGAAGAAGAAGCTATGCCTACCGAATATGAGAAAGAATGGGCGACTTTCCTCATGCAGCAGGGCGTTGATATTGTGATCGGCGGTCATCCGCACATTCTCCAGCCATATGGCCGTATGTCTGATGACCAGGGACACAATATGCTGATCTTCTATTCCCTTGGAAACTTTGTTTCCACCCAGCAGACTCTTACCGGACTTCTGGAGGGAATGGCAAGCTTCACCATTCAGAAATCTGTCAAAAACGGTGTGACCACCATCGACATCCTTGATCCGACCGTCAAGCCAATGGTCATGCACTACAACAAAGATGAGGGCGTCTTTAACCCATATATGCTTGAAGATTACACTGAGGAGCTTGCCTCCCAGCACGGCGTCAAAGAAATCATCGGTGATGAATTTACCCTTGCAAACCTTCAGGCCAAGTTCAAAGAGATTATGTCCATGAATGTTGAACCATCTACCAGAACAGATCTCCTTGATGTATCCTTTGACTACGAACTCAATATGATCGATTCTAATGGAAATGTCGTAGAGGATACCTGGTCTGTCAGCGCAGAAGACTATCTTGCGGGACAGGGAAATTCCTCCGGCAGCGACAGCTCGGACGATTCTTCTGACAGTTCCGATGATGGATCCTATGATGATTCTTCTTATGATGATTCTTCCTATGACGATTCATACGACGACTCTTATGATGACTCCTATGACGATTCATATGACGACTCCTATGATGAGGATTACTGATCATCCATAAGCTGATTTATCCCCAAATACAATATCCCGAAAAACGACACTGTCTGATCAATAAACAGATTTGTCATTTTCCGGGGTATTTTTATCTCAGCAGCAACTTCTCTGCATTCTCTTCTGTTACGGCAATAACCTCTTCTTCTGTTATTCCCTTGATCTGTGCAATCTCCCTTGCCACAAATATCAGATTTCGTGAGTCATTTCGTTTCCCTCGATTCGGCTCCGGACTTAAGTACGGACTGTCTGTCTCCAGAACGATCTGACTGAGTGGGGCATACTCCACAACTTCCTTCAGCTTCTTCGCATTCTTGAATGTGATCACACCGCCAATTCCCAGATAAAGTCCCATATCCAGATACTCCCGTGCCATTTCCTTTGCATAGGAAAAACAATGGATGATCCCACCATACATTCCGCCTCGCACATAATCTTTCACAATGTCCAGAGTGTCCTTTGCGGCCTCCCTGCTGTGGATCATAAACGGCATTTTTTCTTCCCTTGCAATCTCCATCTGCGCACGAAACATTTTCTTCTGAAGCTCATGCTCTGCTTCTTCCTTGTGCCAGTAATAATCAAGCCCAATCTCTCCGACAGCCACTGCCTTCGGAAGCTGACAAAGCTTTCGGATCTCATCGAGAGTCTCCTTTGTCATCTTGTCTGCATCATCCGGATGAATTCCAAATGCTCCGTAAACAAACGGATATTTCTCCATAAGAAGTTCTGTGTCCTTCAGACTTTCTATTGAAGCACAGGCATTGACAATCCTGCCAATCCCACATTCCTGCATAGAGTTCAGAATTTCCTCCTGATCTGCCTCAAACGCTTCATCATCATAATGAGCATGTGTTTCAAAAATCATATGCGTTTCCATTCACTACTCCTCGATTATCAACTCGTCACCTTCATGGATGATCCCTCCATGGAGTACCCTCGTAAAAACGCCCTCTCTCGGCATGATGCAGTCACCCATCTTCTGGAAGATCGCACAGCCCTGGTGGCATTTCTTTCCAATCTGCGTCATCTCAAGAACCACATCGTTGCAGCGGAATCTGGTTCCTACCGGAAGGTTTGCAAAATCAAAACCTTCCACTACCAGATTTTCCCCAAAGGCTCCATCCTCAACTTCCGCACCTCTTGCACGAAACTCCTGGATCTTATCATAAGATAACAGACTGACCTGACGATGCCATTTTCCTGCATGTGCATCATCTTTGAGTCCCCATTCTTCTATGAACTCTCCTTCCGGTATACGATATTTCTGTGTTCCTTTTTCCTTGCTGATACATACTGCAATTACTTTCCCCATTGTAAAAACCTCCTGTTTTGTATATTGCTGTTCACCGTACTCTGGCCAAAACACCAATTACCCCGGTATTTTCTTCTTATTTCCGTGCACAGTTTCCTGCTTCCCCCGTCAGGATCTCAATCCCATGTCCCAGAGCATCAATGATATAGTCCAGGCTTTCTCTGACTGCCTTCGGACTTCCCGGAAGATTGATGATCAGTGTCTTTCCTCGAATACCTGCCGTCGCACGGCTGAGCACGGCTCTTTTTGTGATCGTCATGCTGTATGCCCGCATTGCCTCCGGAATTCCCGGAACTCTGCGCTCGATTACTTCTTCTGTCGCCTCCGGAGTGACATCTCTTTCTGAGAAACCTGTTCCTCCTGTTGTCAGGATCAGCTCTGCAAACTCTTTATCTGCGATTTCCTGCATTTTGCCTGCAAGCATTACCTGATCATCCGGAAGGATATCCATAGATACTACTTCATATCCCTCACGTTCTACGATTTCCTTAATCACAGGTCCGCTTAAGTCTTCTCTCTCGCCGCGGTATCCTGTATCACTGGATGTGATGATCGCTACTCGTTTCATTTCTTCCTTCCTTTCTATCTGTTCTCAAAACGGAAATCTCCGCTTTTTCCTCCTGTTTTTTCGACCAGATGAATCTCTGACATAACCATATGTTTATCAATTGCCTTGCACATATCATAGATTGTCAGAAGAGTTACCTGAACCCCTGTGAGGGCCTCCATTTCCACGCCTGTTTTTCCCTCTGTTTTTACCGTACAGAAGACATGGATCTGATTTTTTTCCTGATCCAGTTCATAATCAACAGAACATTTCTGTATCGGAAGCGGATGGCACATCGGAATCAGCTCGGAAGTTTTTTTGACTCCCATGATTCCCGCTACTCTTGCTACTCCGAGAACATCGCCCTTCTTTACATTTCCTGCCGTTACTGCTTCCATGATCTCCGGTCCTACCGAAATATACCCTGTTGCCAGAGCTGTCCTGTATGTGACCTGTTTCCCGGAAACATCGACCATGACTGCATTTCCATTCTGGTCAAAATGTGTAAAACCCTTTTCCATATTTTTTGCTGCCCTTTCTGTCATTGATTTACAGAATTCTGTTTAAGCTATAACTATAGTATACAAATCCCCCGAAGTTCCGTCAAGAAAGCCGGCTTTTTCTGTCAAAAAACTCCAGGAAATCGTATCATGATTCCTGGAGTTCTCAGTCTTATTTATAACCGAATAACCTGTTTCACAATTTTATCCAGCCAAATCAGCAGATTTCTGCTCCTGCCGGCATTTCTTTTTCCGGTACCATAAGGGACAGGTTTCCATCTGCATCTTCCGCACAGAGAATCATTCCTTCACTGAGGATTCCTGCAAGTTTGGCAGGTTTGAGGTTGGTAACAACCATAACCTTCTTTCCTACCATTTCTTCCGCACTGTAATGAGCTTTGATTCCGGATACAATCTGACGCACCTGGCTTCCAATCTTAACCTGAGAGCAGAGAAGTTTACGGGATTTCTTAACTTCTTCACAGGCAATGATCTCACCAACCTGGAACTGAAGTTTCTCAAAATCGTCAAAGGTGATCTCTGGTTTTGCTTCAATATCGATCACGTTTTCTTCTTTTACTTCCTCTGCAGGCTCTTCTTTTTTCGGATGAAGTTCTTCTACTTTGGCAAGTACTTCCTTGAGATCAAGACGTGCAAAAAGAATCTCCGGTTTCTCTGTTACCTTGTTTCCTGACGGATACAGTCCAAATGTCTTAAGGTCTTCCAGAGTACGTTTTTCTGCATTTAACTGTGCAAGAATACGTTCTGTTGTCTCCGGCATGAAGGATTCCAGAAGAGTTGCTCCCATCGTGATTCCCTCAACCAGGTTGTAGAGAACTGTTGCCAGACGATCTTTCTTTGCCTCGTCTTTTGCAAGTGCCCATGGCATTGTCTCATCAATATATTTATTCAGACGCTTGAACAGGGTAAATACTTCTGTCATTGCATCTGCAACACGCAGTTTGCTCATTTTCTCTGCAACTTTGCCCGGAACGGCCAGTACAAAGGATTTGAGGTCATCGTCAACCGGCTCAACAACACCTTTATTCTCTACAAGTCCGCCAAAATATTTATTTGACATGGAAATTGTACGGTTTACAAGGTTTCCAAGTGTATTTGCAAGCTCGGAGTTCAGTCTTTCTACCATCAGTTCCCATGTGATAACACCATCGTTTTCGAACGGCATTTCGTGAAGTACGAAGTAACGGACAGCATCTACGCCGAAGAAATCTACGAGTTCATCTGCATAGAGAACATTTCCTTTGGATTTACTCATCTTGCCATCACCCTGGAGCAGCCACGGATGTCCGAATACCTGTTTCGGAAGCGGCAGATCCAGTGACATCAGGAAGATTGGCCAGTAAATAGTATGGAAACGGATGATGTCTTTACCGATCAGGTGAAGGTCTGCCGGCCACAGTTTGTTGAACTGTTCAGAGCTTTCACCCTCACAGTCATAACCAATTCCTGTGATATAGTTTGTCAGGGCATCCAGCCATACATAAACAACGTGTTTCGGATCGAAATCTACCGGAATTCCCCATTTGAAGGAGGTTCTGGATACGCAGAGATCCTGAAGTCCCGGGAGAAGGAAGTTATTCATCATTTCGTTCTTACGAGATTCCGGCTGAATGAAATCCGGATGTGTTTTGATATGCTCGATCAGACGGTCTGCATATTTGCTCATTTTGAAGAAGTATGCTTCTTCTTTTGCAGGAACGCATGGGCGTCCGCAGTCCGGACATTTGCCGTCTACAAGCTGTGATTCTGTGAAGAAAGATTCACAAGGTGTACAGTACATTCCTTCATAATGTCCCTTGTAGATGTCTCCTTTTGCGTACATTTTCTTGAATATTTTCTGAACCTGTTTTTCGTGGTCAGCGTCTGTAGTACGGATGAATTTATCATAGGATGTATTCATCAGATCCCAGATTTTCTTGATCTCGCCGGATACATTATCTACGAATTCCTTCGGTGTAATTCCTGCTTCTTCTGCTTTAAGTTCGATCTTCTGGCCATGCTCGTCAGTTCCTGTCTGGAAAAATACATCGTAGCCTTCCTGTCTTTTATAGCGTGCGATTGCATCTGCCAGCACGACTTCGTAAGTGTTTCCGATATGTGGTTTACCGGATGTGTAAGCGATCGCGGTTGTAATATAATACTTCTGCTTGTCCATTTTATCTCCTCCTGAATCTGAAATTTAATAATACTCAACGGATTGCTGTGCAGCATGCTGCTCCCGCAGTCCTTGGGTATAAAAAAAGACCCCTTCTCATAGAGAAGACGAGTCCTGCCCGTGTTACCACTTCTGTTCGTTCCTGCCTCGCGGTCAGAAACCTCATCGGGTGCGATTCCAGTCTGACGTTCCAATCATTTCTGTGATGATCTGTCGCTGTCCTGATACCCTTCCGCTGTAACAGGCGGTCCTGTTGCAGTCTGAACAGTAACTGAAATCTCCATTCCAGTATGCCGTATAGTTTGACCGGCATCAATACTCATCTCGACTGCACCTCTCCCAAGCCATCTTCCATCTGCACCTGCACTTCCCTCTCAGCCACGGAAATCTAAGATTTCCTCCGGGGAATTCTCTGTAATGTGGTCAGCAAATGTACTCTCTTGTTCGTTGAGTTTGCTTATATTCTGCGAAAACTATAATTTCGCTCCTTTCAAAATAGTAGCATATTTGTGGATGTTTGTAAATGAGAAAACAATAGAAAAATAAAACCATCGTATATATCATCGCAGCTGGATGAATATATGCCCCAGGCAACAGGGCTTCGGATTTGGTAAGTCCTAAAATGCTTTGTCACTGCTAGAAGCATAAATAAAAATTGTGAACTCGCTGACGCTCAGACAGCACAATTTTTATTTATAACGCAGCTCCAAACCATTAAGAACTTGCACAAATCCTGCAGAAGGTTGCCATGAGCATATATTCACCAGCTGCCTGCTATTTACAGAAATTTCTATAGAATCTATTGTTTTGAATCATTAGGGTGATGGTGCGGCCCGGGCCCTGACGGGCCGTGGCCGCATACCGGCGGCTGCGCCGCCGCTTTTCTACTACTGATAAAATCAACGTGAATTAATGTGTAAAGATAATAATAAAGTACGATGAAGTACAATGTCTGTGTATTGAAATAACCCTTTCAGACTTTCTGCAGGAGTTCTGGAAGTTCTTAGATATGATCTGGCTGTGTTGCTTATAAAAATCGTTCTGTTCGAGTGAAACGAGTTAACGATTTTTATGAGCGCCTTTAACAGTCAGGAATATCTCTAGAACTTCCGAACGACGAAGCCTGTCTGGAAGGGTATTTCATATATCACAGACATGTGAGTTCATATCGTATCTACATTTTACTATACATTTAATTCACGTTATTTTATTTCCTATTTCACCTCAAATTCTATGGTTACTTTGAACAAATCTCCGTCAAGATACAGGTTGAACTCTCCTCCCTGCAGCTGAACGAGATCTTTGGCGATCGACAGCCCCAGACCGCTGCCCTCGGTATTTCGGGAGACGTCTCCGCGGATAAATCGTTCTGTAAGCTCGTCTGCGGAGATGTTGAGCGGCTGTGCAGAGATGTTTTTGAGGGAAAGCTGCACGTTTGGTCGTTCAACTTTGACATCAACGTAAACTCTTGTATTTTCCATTGCGTATTTTGATACGTTTCCGAAAACATTTTCGAGGACTCTCCAGAGTCTGCGTCCGTCTGCACAGATGATTGCTTCTTCTTCGTCGAAATTGATTACCATCTTCAGGTTTCTTTCTTCAAATTTTTCTTCAAATTCTCCGATTACCTGATTCACAAGTTCGATGAAATTGAGTTCTGTCATTTCCAGGGAGATATTTCCGGTACTTGCCTTGGAAGCTTCTACGACATCTTCTGTCAGTACTTTGAGGCGCTGTGCTTTATTCTCTAAAACATCCAGATATCCTCTGATTTTAGGATCTTCAGGATTTTCGCGTTTGAGGAGATCGATGTAATTTATGATCGAAGTCAGCGGGGTTTTGATATCGTGGGAGACATTTGTGATCAGTTCTGTCTTCATACGCTCGTTTTTGAGGCTGTTCTCCACTGCTGCGTCCAGGCCTTCGCCTATATGATTGATGTAATCTGCTGCCTCAGCCTGTTCACCTGTCAGTTTCTCTGTCGGGATCTTGTACTGAAGTTCTCCGTCTGTGATTTTTTTCAGGCCTTCAAGAATCTGTTCTCTTCCCCAGGCTTTTTTGAGAAGATAACAGAGAACTATGCAGTCCAGCACAAACAGCAGAAGAAGGGAAACTACTGAGCCACCTCCATCTAATACAGTTCCGGTAAGCATAAACTGCAGAAAGAGAAATCCGCCAAACAACACGATTGTTTTTATTCTGCTGATCGTGTTGCTACTGAGAAACACAAGTATATCACCAAACTTCGAGAATATCTTTCTGATCCATATCAGAATATGTCTCAGCAGGCTGTCTCTCCAGAGAGATTTTGCTTTGATCCGGCGCACCAGACTGAGCCATCCGGTCAGGAACCATATGCCTCCCCAGCATCCAAGAAATCCGATTCCCACCAGAAAGCCAACCATTCGCATATCCGCAGAGCCCAGTGCCTCTATTATGATTGAAGTTCCTGACAGCCAGATAACGACTACTAAAACAGCTGCAATCTCTGTGTACCATCTGTCAAAAAAGTTTAATTGCACTTCCTGATCTTCATTGTTTCGACCTGCTGCAAGCGTCAGAATCACCAGACCTGCCAGCACCAGAACCAGTGCCACTGCTGCAATAACGATCATTGGAATAAGCAACGGTGCAAATTTATCGTAGTATATTTTTTCCTGTGCTATACTGTCTAATATTGGAAAATCTTCATCTACAGAAACAGCATAGATATAATTCGAATCCGCCAGTCCGACATTTGCGATCATGGTCTGCCAGTAGTTCACTGCCTGATCAGTAATACCTGTAAATCCCGTCTCACAGTCCTGTTCCTCTGGATATATGATCATATACGGATCAGGTAAATTTCTTATTTTTTTATCAAGGATCTTTTCATAGTTGTCAGCAGTAACTGATTTTATATTGCTGTATACTTTACCAGACTTTTTATCTACAAACAGATAACTGAGATTTGTTTTGCCCTGTGCATATGTTTCCAGACTCTTCTCTGCATCTGCTGCATTGTTATATTTCACAAGAGCTGCATATAAATACTGATATGCACTACTGATATCTCCTTTCCACTTAGTGCCGTCATTTACAATATCAAGAATGCTGTCCGCTCCATCCGGTTTGTATTTTTCTACCAGTGCAGCGTCATTATATTCTCTGGATTCATAATTCCAGACATTTGTATATGCGATATTTCCATCTGCATCTGCAACATATTCTACTGAATCTCTTCGGATTCCTGTATCACTATAAGAACTATCATAATACGAATATTCTTCCCCTGAAAGCATAGAAAGTACATCTTTTGTGTATTCCTGGTTCATTTCAGCATCACTGCCAAACACCAGCTTCAGTTCTCCGGTAATGATCTTATCCGCGAAATCACTGTAATACATATAATAATTGCTTCCATCTGGTTTTCTGCATACCAGAAGATTTGTGCTTTGATCCCAGGCACCCTGAGACCAGTTGATCAGATCCTCTGCCTTATATGCAAGACCGGAGGTATTTTTGTGAGTGAGCGTTTTTCCTTCTTTCAACTCCGCCAGATCGATCAGGTCATCCTCGCTGCTTTCATCGAGAATTTCCCGCTCTTTCAGTGATTCCAGAATTGTATGTGACATGCTGTAAACACTGTCTGTAAAACTCTCCGAATCCACATATTTTCTGCTATCCAATGGCTGAACTCCCTTGCTCATGACATATACAGATGCTCCTGCACTGACGCAGGCCGTCACCAGAAACACTATTGTCAGACAGATAAAAAGTGCTTTTATTCCGCTTTTTCTGTACCATTTTTTCTTCATTTTACCCCATTTCCTTTCCATGTTTTCCACAGGTTTCTGTGAAATTTTAAATCTTTTCCACTTTATACCCAAGTCCCCACACAACCTTGAGATAACGTGGTTCTTTCGGATTGATCTCAATTTTTTCTCTGATGTGGCGGATATGAACCGCTACGGTATTATCCGCCGCGATTGCTTCCTCTTCCCAGATACTTTCGTAAATCTGATTGATAGAAAAAACTCTGCCCTGATTTCTGACCAGAAAAAGAAGAATCCTGTATTCGATTGGTGTGAGTTTAACCACATCTCCATCCACACTGACTTCTTTGCGGTCATCATCAATCATGAGCCCGCCGGTCTGATAAATATTTTCTCTTTTTTCTGCCACCGCACCAAGCTGTGTGTATCTTCGAAGCTGTGATTTGACCCTTGCCATCAGCTCCAGTGGGTTAAAAGGTTTCGTCACATAATCATCTGCCCCGACATTTAATCCGAGGATCTTATCTGTATCTTCGGATTTCGCTGATAAAATTATAATAGGAAGAGCGTTTTTTTCACGGATCTTCAATGTTGCCCGGATTCCGTCCAGCTTCGGCATCATCACATCGATGATCAGAAGATCCACCGGATTATTCTGCAGAACCCGGATCGCCTGCTCACCGTCGTATGCTTTGAGAATGTGATGCCCTTCCTGTGCCAGATAGATTTCTATCGCCTCCACAATATCCTTATCGTCATCACATACCAGTATCTCTGCCATTTCCCCTGCCTCCTGTATTTTTGTTTACTGCTCACTTTGGCCACGGTAAATCATCTGCCGTAACCTTACATTTACTATATCTGCCAAGAATTAATATCCATGGGGTAAAGTATTAAGATTTTCTTAATTACTCAGAAGATAGTATCCCGCGAGGTGTTTTGGCATGTTCTTTGCCAAAATCATTTTTTCGCTGTCTCATTTCCTTATTGTAACAGAAACAGTGTTTTTTGGCTATTGTCTGAAAAAAGCAAAATTCCCTATTGACATTTCTATATCATTATGGTACATTATAGTCACAGCAAGAAATTAATAACAATTACTATTATTAATAAAATCAATCTAACCAAGAAAAGGAGATTAAGACTATGGCAAAATGGGTATGTAGTGTATGTGGATATGTTCATGAAGGTGATGAAGCTCCGGAGGTCTGTCCGGTTTGCAAGGCTCCTGCTTCCAAATTTATCAAACAGGATGCTGAGATGACATGGGCTGCTGAGCACGTTGTTGGTGTTGCCAAGGGTGTCAGCGAAGACATTCTTGAAGATCTGAGAGCTAACTTCCAGGGCGAATGCTCTGAGGTAGGTATGTATCTTGCTATGGCAAGAGTTGCTCACAGAGAAGGATATCCGGAGATCGGTCTCTACTGGGAGAAAGCAGCTTACGAAGAAGCTGAGCATGCTGCAAAATTCGCTGAACTTCTTGGCGAAGTTGTTACTGACAGCACAAAGAAAAACCTCGAGATGCGTGTAGAAGCTGAGAACGGTGCTACTGCCGGTAAATTTGACCTGGCTAAACGTGCCAAAGCAGCTAACCTTGACGCTATCCATGATACTGTACATGAGATGGCAAGAGACGAGGCAAGACACGGCAAAGCATTCGCTGGTCTGCTTAAGAGATATTTCGGTTAATATATGAATTTATTGGCAGGTAAAGATTACGGAATACTGTCTATACTATCAAAGAAAGGAGTTTCCAATGGCTGGATTAAAATATAGCCGTCAGAGAGAATCTATCAAAGAGTTTCTCATGACCCGCAGGGATCATCCGACAGCAGATGTTGTCTATGACAATATGAAGATTATTTATCCCAATATCAGTCTGGGAACTGTTTACCGCAATCTTTCCCTGTTATCTGATATCGGCGAGATCAGGAAATTGTCGAATTTCGGCGGTGCTGATCACTTTGATGGAAATACCGAACCGCACTGCCACTTTATGTGTACGGAATGTGGCTGTGTACAGGATCTGGAAACTGATGGATTTGATGATGTGATCCATCACGCAGGCAGGAACTTCGCTGGCAGGATTACCGGCTGCAACGTTCGTTTCTTCGGTCTCTGCGAGGACTGCCTGAAACAATCTGAAAAATAAACGTAACTGTTCTCAGATAACAGTTACCATCGAGTAAATGATAAAGGAGAATACGATTATGGCAAAATGGGTATGTAGTGTATGTGGATATGTTCATGAAGGTGATGAAGCTCCGGAGGTATGTCCGGTTTGCAAGGCTCCTGCTTCCAAATTTATCAAACAGGACGCTGAGATGACATGGGCTGCTGAGCACGTTGTTGGTGTTGCCAAAGGTGTCAGCGAAGACATTCTTGAAGATCTGAGAGCTAACTTCCAGGGTGAATGCTCTGAGGTAGGTATGTATCTTGCTATGGCCAGAGTTGCTCACAGAGAAGGATATCCGGAGATCGGTCTCTACTGGGAGAAAGCAGCTTATGAAGAGGCTGAGCATGCTGCAAAATTCGCTGAACTTCTCGGTGAAGTTGTTACTGACAGCACAAAGAAAAACCTTGAAATGCGTGTAGAAGCTGAGAACGGTGCTACTGCCGGTAAATTTGACCTGGCTAAACGTGCCAAAGCAGCTGACCTTGACGCTATTCATGACACTGTACATGAAATGGCAAGAGATGAAGCAAGACACGGCAAAGCATTCGCTGGTCTGCTTAAGAGATACTTCGGAGAATAAGAATATATCTTCGGGGATTACAAAGGGAGCGGATTTATCCGCTCCCTTATCTTTTTATTCTTCTCATGGGATTCTTTTACGAAAAACCACTTTATAATCATATTTTTTATATGATATTCCGTAATATTTTTTTATTCCTCTTCTCTTTCCAAAGTAGGAATCATAGACACGTCCGTTGATTTCTGTCCATGTGTGATGGTTTCTTGCCCTTGTGTCTCTTGAACACACATTGACATTATTGTATCCTATCACTTTTGCCATATATGCCATTGCACACGCATAGGAAATACAATCACCTCGTCTGTGGTCAAAAAGATCATTCGCATTTATCGCATACCAGTAATTTCCTCCATCACTGAGCCTGCGCCAGCCGCCATATCCATTTGATCGAATGAGCCACTTATAACAGACTTTCAGTTTTTCAGACTTACTCATATGCGAATTTGTGATTCCGTTTACAATCCGACGTGCTCTCTGATACGCTCTAAGGTCACTCCTTTGACCCGAACTGAGTTTCTTACTATTCGGTGCCCTGTAACGGCAGTCCTTTACAGCTTTACTATTTTTCCGGTATTTCCTCTGACCACCAGATGTGATAACCCATCCTTTTGATGACTTTCCCGTTGTGCTGCCAGCACTTACCGTTACCGTCATTGCAGGTGAAACCGCCAGAAGCATACACATAACTGCTATCAACAATTTCTTTAATTTTCTCATTTTAATCTTATCCTCTTGCGATTCTATTTCCTGACCTTCTCAATCTTTAACAGACTTGCTTCTTTATATATTTATTGTTCAGGCAAGTTTTTTTCTTGTGACCGGAGACAAAGTATACACTCCATATCTGACACCATAGTTTCTGCTGTAGCTTTTGGCTTCTGCAAAAAGCGGATCATATACTCGTCCGTTAATTTCTGTCCATGCGTGAGAATTATCGTCTCTTCTCGATCCATCTGCACAGATATAGACGTTTTTATATCCAAGTGCTTTTGCAAGATATGCAAATGCAGAAGCATCCGCAATACAGTCACCACAGCCACGCTCAAAGTGATCATTTGCCTGCACGGCATACCACATGGATCCTCCCTGATCAAACCGTCTCCAGGTAAAATAGTACTTACTCATAACCCAGCGGAAACATGCCTCCAGCTTCTGGCTTTTTGACATTTTTTTATTGGTGACTTTGTTTATTACATCTCTTGCATTCTGATACGCTCTGCAATCTAAGGCTTTATTCTTTGACATACGTTTCCCGTTATTATAATAGAAAGTGGAACCCTTTCTCCAGCCTGTTACGTGTTCACGATCATCTATAAAGTACCGAACGCCTTTGTAAGTTGTGTTTTTCTGCTGTTTGACACCATAGCGATCAAACAGATAGACATATTTTCCAAGCTTATGGCAGCCTGTGAGATACTTTCCATCTTTAAAGTACCTTTTTTTGCCATTTGAACATCTGTACCAGCCTTTGATCTGTGTCTTTTTCTTTTTTGCTGCTGACGAAGTCTTCTTCGCCTCTGATGAAGCTGTTTTTGCTGCTGCGGATGCTGTTTCTGTAAATACCGGTGCGGTTACAAGTATCGCACAGAGAAACAGTATCAGGATCTTTTTCATTTTTTTCATGGTGTCCATGTCCTCCCTTAATTTGTTTATCTTCCATACAATACCGAGGAAGCCTCTCCAAGGCGATTGTATAGTTTTACTGCATCATCTATATGCGGCGTTCCCGCCTGATACGCACCTGCTGTCACCAGGATATATTCTATACCATCGATCTCAGCAAAGCTTGCCAGACAGCAGCCGGCCTCACTGGTAAATCCGGTCTTGCCACCCATGATCTTGCCATCGATCACAGTTGTATCTGACAGATTCTTGAACATTGTACTGTAAAAGGTAATCCCATCCGGATGTACATTCGTTCCAGGTGTAGAATGATACGGACTTTCGATGATCTCACGGAAAGTACTGTTCTTAAGTGCATAGCGCAGAAGCTCTGCGATGTCTTTTGCCGTACTGTAATGATCATCTGCATGAAGACCTGTTGTATTACAGAAATGTGTATTTTCAAGCCCCAGTTTCTCTGCCTTCTGGTTCATCAGCTCCACAAATCCCTCTTCAGATCCCGCAATTGTATCTGCCAGTGCAATACAGCAATCTGCTCCTGATGGCAACATCACCCCATAGAGAAGATCGATCGCCTGCACTGTTTCACCTGGCTGAAATCCAGCCTGTGTGGCATCCTGTGCATAAAGATTTGCTATCATGTCATTTGTCACAGTAATCTCCTGGTTCAGGTCACTGAGATTCTCGATTGCTACGATCGTTGTCATAATCTTTGTCATAGAAGCCGGATACATCGGTGTTTCTCCATTTATATCTCCGACAACCCTGCCGCTCCCGGCCTGCATAAGAACCGCATAGGAGCTGTTAATTCCGGTAATATCCAGTTCCTTAACTGCCGGCTTTATAAGCTGATTCACCCAGACCGTGATCTGATATCCAAAGCCAAAGTTCTGCGAAAGCACCAGAAGCAGAGCAATCACAGCAAGTATCTCTGCCACCAGACATATAATCCTGTTTCTCCAGGAATTCTTTTTCTTTTTTCCAGCCAAAACTATTCCCTCATTTCCAAACTATATCGTAACTGTTCCGCATCCTCACTGTTACAAGTAAACATGCATTCCAGATCACCTAGATATCATTCTATCATAACTGTTCAGTACCCTCACAGTTACGAGTCAAAATGCATTCCAAATCACCTTCGGTGATGGCATTTTGCCTTGTATGTCTCGGGATTTTGGCAAAAAACATGCCAAAACGCCTCGCGGGATACTACCTTCTGAATAGTTACATTCTATCATAATATCACAGAATACCGTAAAATACATTTAATTATATATTAAGATTTTTGGCAGCCTCAGGCATAGCTAAAACGGACAGCAATGATTTTATTTTTGAAAATATGTTATAAACTGAAAAAAGACACCCCTGTGCTCATGCACGGGATGTCCTTCTTTCATATATTTAGGCAAATTTTACCGGGTTAACCTTTACACCAGGTCCCATAGTTGGGGTCAGAACAACGCTTCTTAAGTACTGTCCTTTAAGTGTGCTTGGTCTAGCCTTTACAATAGCCTCCATGAGCGTCTGGAAGTTGTCGCTTAACTGTTCCTCAGTAAAGGAAGCTTTACCGATCGGAACATGGATGATATTGGTTTTGTCAAGACGATATTCAATCTTACCTGCTTTAATATCATTGATTGCTTTTGTAACGTCCATAGTTACTGTTCCAGCTTTCGGGTTCGGCATAAGACCTTTTGGTCCAAGTACACGACCAAGACGTCCTACAACACCCATCATGTCTGGTGTAGCAACAACAACGTCGAAATCAAGCCATCCTTCATTCTGAATTCTCGGAATGAGATCATCAGCGCCTACGTAATCTGCTCCAGCTGCTTTTGCTTCTTCTGCTTTTGCATCTTTAGCAAATACAAGAACGCGAACCTTTTTACCAGTTCCGTGTGGCAGAACTACTGCACCACGAATCTGCTGGTCTGCATGACGTCCATCGCAGCCTGTACGGATATGAGCTTCGATAGTTTCATCAAATTTAGCAACTGCTGATTTTTTTACAAGGCTGATAGCTTCAGCGGTATCATATAATGTTGCGCGGTCTACTGCTTTAACAGCTTCCACGTATTTCTTTCCTCGTTTCATTTCTATAACCTCCTGTGGTAATTGCGGGAATTTCCCTCCCACTCACTTCAATTTGTAATTTCTCAGTCTACGACTTCGATTCCCATGCTTCTAGCAGTACCAGCGATCATGCTCATAGCTGCTTCAAGGGATGCTGCATTCAGATCTTTCATTTTCAGTTCAGCGATTTCCTGAACCTGAGCTTTTGTTACTTTTGCAACTTTTGTTTTGTTCGGTACGCCGGAACCGGATTTGATGTTAGCTGCTTTCTTAAGAAGAACTGCTGCCGGCGGAGTTTTGGTTATGAAGCTGAAACTTCTGTCTGCATAAACAGTGATAACAACCGGGATGATAAGATCTCCCTGATCTGCTGTTCTTGCATTAAACTCTTTTGTGAACTGTACAATGTTTACACCGTGCTGTCCAAGAGCAGGACCAACCGGTGGTGCTGGAGTTGCTTTACCAGCAGGAATCTGTAATTTAATATAGCCTGTTACTTTTTTTGCCATTTTTCGGCACCTCCTATGTGGTATTGGCGGGGGTTGTTCCCTCCCACTTGAATGTGTTTACGCTTTCTTAATATCTGCGAAACTTATTTCTACCGGCGTTTCGCGGCCAAACAATTCAACATTGATAGTAACCGTCTGCTTCTGAGTGCTGAGCGCAGAAATAACGCCTGTGGTGTCCTTCCAGGCTCCGCCTGTTACGACAACCATGTCACCCTCTGCAAAATCTACCTGAATGTCTTCGTTCTTGATTCCTAACGGAAGCATTTCTTCTTCTGTAAGCGGAACCGGTTTAGATCCCGGTCCTACGAAACCTGTAACACCTCTGGTGTTACGAACAACATACCAGGTATCATCATTCATGACCATGTTGAGAAGCACATAGCCCGGAAACATTTTTTTCTGGACCTGCTTTGCAGCACCGTTTCGCATTTCCACTACATCCTGCAGAGGAACACGAACTTCCAGAATCTGGTCTTCCAGGTGTCTGTTTTCGATTGTTTTTTCAATGTTGGCTTTTACCTTGTTTTCATACCCTGAATAGGTATGAACAACATACCATTTTGCTTCTGACATACAATCACCGTTATCCTTATTTCATTAAAAGATTTACACCTTCCAGAATGGCAGAATCCATAATACTGATAATCACAGCAAGAACTACTGTAATGGCAACAACCGCAATGGTCTGTTTAACCAGTGTAGGTCTGTCCACCCAGACAATCTTTTTGAATTCCGATTGAAGTCCCTGAAACCATTTTTTCTTCTGACCAGTGCCAGCAGATTTTTCTTTCTCTTGCATAGTCTAACCTCACAAAACTCACAATACTTTGTGATTACTTTGTTTCCTTGTGCAGAGTATGGGTACGGCAGAACTTACAATATTTCTTTGTTTCAAGACGCTCAGGATGATTCTTTTTCTCCTTGGTCATATTGTAGTTACGCTGCTTGCACTCCGTACATGCCAATGTAATCTTAACGCGCACAACTTCCACCTCCAGTGTTTTCATTTGCGTGAGTCTTCTTTTTATTTTTTGCATAAAAAAAAGACCTAACTTCCATGTCGCCCGTCTAGTTTAGCACACATTACATATAGAAGTCAAGAGTTTTGCATTCATTTTTATAGAAGTATTTCTTATAAAACAAGTTTACTCTTGTCAATGTTCTTTTCGTAGTGTATGATAAAAAAGTCGAATGCCCTCAGTTTTCTGGGGGTCTATAATTTTTATATTAATATAGGAGCGGATTTTATGTTTAATCGATTCAAGGATGACTTGAAGAAGTATTGGAAATATGCTATCTATTCTTCCAATGCTCAGTTAAAATCCGAAATAGCCAATTCCTATCTGAACTGGCTCTGGTGGATACTGGATCCTCTTTGCTTTATGCTGATCTATGTATTCATGTTCGGATATGTGTTCAAGTCCAAGGAACAGTACTTTGCAATTTTCGTCTTTATCGGTATCACTTTGTGGGATTTCTTTAATAAGAGTCTTCTCCAGAGTGTCAAGGTAATTAAGGCCAATAAACCGATCGTATCCAAAGTATATATACCTAAATTCATCCTTCTCTTCGTCAAGATGGGCGTCAACGGTTTTAAGATGTGTATTTCCCTTCTTATCATTGTTGCCATGATGATCGTATGGAGAGTTCCGGTAACCTGGAATGTTCTGTATTTCATTCCGATCCTGATGACTTTGATCGTCCTGGTTTTTGGATTTTCCTGTTTTCTCCTTCACTACGGAGTATTTGTAGAAGACCTTTCCAATGTACTGAACATTGTACTGCGTTTTCTGTTTTATCTTACCGGTGTATTCTGGAATATTATGGACAGACTTCCTGCCCCGTATAACAGCTATGTCGGAAGGGGAAATCCTATCGCATTCTTGCTGACTGCTTCCCGTGACTGTCTGATCTACGGCCGGACGCCACACAGAAAGCTTCTGCTTCTCTGGTTTGTGATCGGTCTCATTATCAGTATCTTAGGTGTACGCAAGATCTACAAAAATGAAAACAGTTATGTAAAGGTGATATAATATGGAAGAGAAACATGCTATTGAAGTCACAGATCTGGTGATCAGTTATCAGAATCTCAAGAAGACTTCTATCAAGAAAAACCTGCTGCACTTCCGTCGCCAGAAGGCTGACCGTTTTGTAGCTGTAAAGGGAATCTCCTTCTATGTACGTGAAGGCGAGATCCTCGGAATCATCGGCAAGAACGGAAGTGGTAAATCCACCACTCTGAATGCCCTGGCCGGAATCTTTTCCCCGGACAGCGGAACAATTGATCTGAAGGGACATTCCATTTCCCTTCTGTCCATCGGTGTTGGTTTCCAGCGTGAAATGACCGGAAGAGAAAACATCGTCCTCTCTGGTATGCTTCTCGGTTTCTCCGAGGAAGAAGTTCGTGCCAAAGAAGAAGAAATCGTTGAATTTGCCGAACTTGGTGAGTTTATCGATATGCCTGTAAGGACATACTCCAGTGGTATGTATTCCAAACTGGCATTCTCCATTACTGCTATCCTGGAAACCGACATTATGCTTATCGATGAGGTATTGAGTGTCGGAGACCAGAAATTCAAGAAAAAAAGTTACAACAAAATGAAGAGTCTTATTTCCAACAAAGATCGTACAGTTGTCATCGTATCTCACAGCATTGATACGCTTCAGGAGCTGTGTGACACAGTTATGTGGATGCACGACGGACAGATCAAACGGATCGGAGATCCTAAACCGGTTCTTGCAGAATATGTAGATTTCATGGAAAACAACTAAAAAACTGTGCTGATCAGATGATCAGCACAGTTTTTATATTTAACGCTATTTTCCATTTCTGAGAAATACATGATAAAACTTCTCTCTGGCTCCACCCGGAATCGCACCAACAGTTGTACGGACCAGACAATTTTGGATGTATTCCTTCTTTGTAATGAAATTCTTACAGTAGAGATATCTCTGAAAACGCAGTACCCAGTACAGATAATCGCGTCCTCCTCTGCGGTCATACATGCCATTGCCAGTCCGCATATCAAGAATTACCTCCTGCACATTATACCCCTTACAGCCCTTGCGCAGCATACGTATCCAGAGATAATAATCCTCAAATCCGGGAAAATCCTGATAACTTCCGACGCGAAGAACCGATTCCTTACGGAACATCACACATGGATGATTGAAAGGGTTTCTCTTCTTCGCATACTGCAGGATTTCTTCAGAAGTACGCGGAAGCACTCTCAACCTGTCCATATCTCCCGGTTCTCTGACAAATTCCTGCAAAGTACCACTCACCAGATCATATCCGTCTCTCTCTATGATACGGAACTGTCTCTCACAACGATCTGGTCTGCTGATGTCATCACTGTCCATTCTTGCGATCACGGAACAGCGGCACCTTGGAACACCTGTCCGCAGGGCCTTTCCAAGTCCCTTATTTTCTTTCAGGCGAATGATCTGAAGTTTCTCGCCCATTTCTTCCTGTGCCCAGCTGATCACTTCATTTAATTCATGTGTCAGTGCTCCATCACAGACAAGAACAAAATCCGAAAAAGGCAGTGTCTGTGCAAGCATACTCTCAATACTCTGACGAAAAAACTCCGGTTTTTCTTTTCCGTAAACTGCCATCAGAACAGAATAGGTCTTCTCTGCATCTGTTCCCATACTATCACTCCTTAATTCTGGTATTGTGATGGTTCATCTCCTGTACAGACGGAGGATTCCAGTATTCTCCATACATCTGTCGGAGAACAAAATCATAATCCTTCGGTCCTCTCAGCGAAATATCTTCAAAAGGATAATCGGCTCCTCTGCCGTAATGCTTCCTGTGAAACATTTCTTTGAGCTTATGGATTCCCATAAAGTTTACCAGGTATGGAGAACTGTCATAGGAATATTTCTGCATCATCCGGTCGAGGCGCTTCAGTTCTCTGTCCGTACGGAAGATCTTTTCGACCGGAAGCACCTTGCCCGCAGAAATCAACAGCTGCTCATGCAACGGTCTTTTGCGCTTAAGATCAACATTTGTTGAAAACAGCGAGTAATTCACTCTTGCTCTCGCGATCAGAAGGCGAAAACAGTGGATCTTGCGGATATATTTGTTTCCTGGCATTCCATCCAGCGGAAAGATGTCGATCCATGCTTCCTTCTCCGCATCAACAGCAGCAGATTCATCAATCACCTTGACACGGCTGTCTGTGATCCTTGGCACATAATGATTATAGCCCTTTGTTTTCTTGAAACTGCAGTAATGAAGATATTCCGGAAGTTCCTTCTCGACAATCTTTTCAAATCGTCTGAAGTCCGGTCTCGGCATTCCTACATCAATATCATCATCCCACGGAATAAATCCCTCATGTCTTACTGCACCCAGAAGTGTACCTCCCAGCGCATAGTAACGAAGATGATATTTCTCACATATTCTCAGAAACTCCTTCAGAATATCCAGTTCCACAAGCTGGAGCTTTCTGAGATCATTTTGGTTCTCTGTTTTCTGTTCCATCATGACGGATATCCTCCCTGGTAATTTCTTCCACCGAATCCTTCAGAGCATTTATCTGATCATCATCCACTCCCTCAGAAACTTCCTTCTGGAAAAAGATCTTTACTGTCATCAAAAGAAGCTTCAGATCGAGGAAAAACGAATAGTTTTCTATATAGAAAAGGTCCAGCTTCAGTTTATCGTATGGTGTCGTATTGTATTTGCCATAAACCTGAGCATAACCGGTAAGTCCGGCTTTCACCTTCAGTCTGTAATAAAACTCCGGTATCTCTTTCCGATACTCACGCATGATCGTCTGACGTTCCGGCCTCGGACCTACCAGCGACATATCTCCCATAAACACATTAAACAATTGCGGAAGCTCATCCAGATGAAGATTTCTCAGCACCTTTCCGACAGGAGTGATTCTGGAATCATGTTTTGATGCAAGGCGTGCTCCGTTTTTCTCCGAATCCACACACATACTGCGGAATTTACATATTTTGAATGGTCTGCCGCCAAGTGTAAGTCTCTCCTGAAAATAGAATACAGGACCGCCATCGTACAGCTTGACGCACAATGCCGCGATCAGCATGATCGGAGATGAAACAATGATTCCCAGTGCAGATACCACAATATCCAGAATTCTCTTGGCCGCTCTCTGTTCTATAGAAAGCCCCATATTCTTTGCAACCAGAAGCGGTGTATCAAACAGATGGATACGCTCACTTCCCATCAGGATCACATCCGAGATCTTTGGACTCAGATAGCAGCGAATAGAATGTGCAAAACAATGCTTCAGATAACGGTTACGGATCTGAGAAGGAAGATCCCAGATAATAACTCCGTCATACTCCTTCATCAGACGGTAAATCTCCTTCTCGCCCATATCAATATGGACTTTACCACTGATCTCATATTTGTCTTTACGGGAGTTCATCTTTTGTATCAGATCTCCCGGATCTCTGTCTCCGTAAATTACCAGAAGTTTACGTGCCTGATAAAGTCTGGAGTAAATATATCTGGATCCCCAGATCCAGATCAGAATGATCACAAACTGTACCAGTGTCATCTCAACCATCGGCCGCGGATCCAAGAACCAGCGGTTGATCAGTGTAATCTGGAAATACGTAAAAATATTCGTACAGATCGTTGCGATCGTCATCGAATAAAATACATCGATCCTCTTCAGATAACCAACCTTCAGTCCTCCATACAATCTGGAAAACAGGACATTGATCAGTGCATAGATTGCGATCAGCACCCAGTTACCCTTCCTCCAGAAAGGCTCAAAGATCAGGCCTCTGTAAAAATCGTACCAGATATACGCAAAAACAGCTGTCTGGGCAATCACCACAAGGCTTGCCAGACAGAAAACAACAAAGCGTTTAAAATCTTCTCGTCTTTTCACCAGAATACCTCTTATTCTACCATTAATTATGATATTTATTATTTCTTTTTCCTGACGTTGCTATTATAACGTATATCTTCTTTTCCGTCCAGTCATTGCACGATCTTTGCATTGTTCCATCTGTCCCGGCAGATTTTGTTGTGAATCTGAACAAAAACTTTTCTTATTTTGTAGAATTTTAGTACATTTTTTCGATTTTTTGTTGATTTTACACCTATTTATTATATTTTTTTCTTTTTTTTAATGCACTCTTTACAATTCATAAAATTTTTCTTCAATAAATTCACACTTTTTTGCTCAAAATTGTAGAAATATTTTTGTAAAAATTGTATAATGTAGGTTATACAAGGATTATTAAAGGAAAGTGAGGGTTCACTATGAAACAAAACAACATGTTAGCGATGATCCTGGCTGGCGGCCGTGGCAGTCGTCTCCATGAACTTACCAACAAAGTTGCCAAACCGGCAGTTTCATATGGCGGTAAATACCGCATCGTTGATTTCCCGTTAAGCAACTGCGCTAACAGCGGTGTCGACATCGTGGGTGTTCTTACCCAGTATGAATCTGTCCTTCTGAACAGTTATGTAGCAGCAGGCGGTCGTTGGGGGCTTGATGCAAGAGAGAGTGGCGTTTTTGTTCTCCCGCCTCGTGAAAAGGCCGACGCCGATCTGGATGTATACAGAGGTACTGCTGACGCAATTTCTCAGAATATCGATTTTATCGATAAATATTCACCGGAATATCTCTTAGTTCTCTCCGGTGACCATATCTACAAAATGAATTATGATAAGATGCTGGATTACCATAAAGAAATGAATGCCGATGCAACGATCGCAGTCATCGAAGTTCCGATGAAGGAAGCAAGCCGTTTCGGTATCATGAACACAGATGGCAACGGCCGCATCGTTGAATTTGAAGAGAAACCAGAACATCCAAAGAGCAATCTCGCATCTATGGGTATTTATATCTTTAATTGGAAGCTTCTCCGCAAGATCCTCCTTGCTGATATGAAGAATCTGGATTCCCATCATGACTTCGGTAAGGATATCATTCCATGTCTCCTTGACGATAACAAGACACTCGCTGCATACAAATTCAAAGGCTACTGGAAAGACGTAGGAACCATCGACTCCCTCTGGGAAGCAAACATGGATCTTATCGATTCCAGAAACGAACTGAACCTGAACGATCCGACATGGAAAATTTACACCGAGGACACTCCGGCTCTTCCTCAGTACATTGGACCAAATGCCAAGATCAACAAAGCATTCATTACACAGGGCTGTGTTGTAGAAGGCGAAGTAAGTCATTCCGTACTGTTTACCGGATGTACCGTTGGTGAAGGTGCAAAGGTTATCGACAGTGTGCTCATGCCAGGCGTAGAGGTAGCAGCCGGTGCTGTTGTACAGCGTGCACTTGTTGCTGACAATGTCAAAATCGGACAGGGTGCTGTTGTCGGCAGTGCTGACAACGAAAACATCGAGCTTGTGTCCAAACGTGTAAAGGGGGTAGAATAACATGGCAAGAGCATTTGGAATTGTTACATCTTCCGGAACCCATATTAAGATAGAAGGAATGCAGCAGTATCGTCCGATCGGTGCTTTCTCCTTCCTTGGAAGATATCGTGTCATTGACTTTCCTATTTCAAATATGAGCAACAGCGGCATTGACCGCATTCAGGTATATGTAAGAAATAAACCGCGTTCACTGGCAGAGCATCTGGGAACCGGACGCCATTACAACATCAACTCCAAGCGCGGCAAACTTCAGCTCATGTTTGCCCAGAACAGTTCTGAGAATGATGTATATAATACAGATATCGCTGCTTTTGCAGAAAATCTTGAATTCATAGAGCGTATGCATGAGCCATATGTTATCATTGCACCTTCCTATATGGTATATGCACAGAATTACAGTGAACTTCTGCAGGCACATATCGATTCTGAAGCAGATATTACTCTTCTGTATCATTCCGTTGATAATGCAAGAGAAGCGTTCATTAACTGTGATGTTCTGAACCTGAACAAACAGAAAGGCGTCGAGTCCATCGAGAAGAACCGCGGAAGTGCTCAGAAACGTAATATCTTCATGGACACTTACATTATGAAGAAAGAGCTTCTTATTGAGCTGATCAAGAAAGCCAAAAAGATTTCTTCCATGTACACTCTTGCCCAGATTGTAAACACCTGTGCTGGAGAGCTTGATATCCGTGGTGTTGCCCACAGAGGTTACTTTGCTTCTATCACAGATTTCAACAGCTACTACAACGCAAACATCTCTCTGATTGACTTCAAGACAGCAGATGCCCTGTTCAATCCGGAATGGCCGATTTATACCAGAACCAACGACTCCTGCCCGACTCAGTATCTTGAGGGAGCAGATGTTAAGAATTCTGTTATCTCCAACGGATGTCTGATCGAGGGAACTGTAGAGAATTCTGTTATCGGACGTGGCTGCCAGATCAAACCAGGTGCCGTGGTTAAGAACAGTGTTGTACTTGCTCATACTGTTGTCGGCGAGAATGCACATCTCGAGAATCAGGTTATGGATAAATGGGCCAAGGTTATTCACGGCAATGAGATTATTGCTGAGGAGGGACACCCTGGATATATCCGCAGAGATGACGTTCTCTGATTTCAACAAGTCTTCATGATGAATAGATGAATAGATAAATACATAAAGCAACCCCGATGAATGATTTTCCTGACAGTTCAGGACATCCACTCATCGGGGTTTTATTTCACCTTTCTTAGTAACCATATATCTTTTGAAATACTTTATTTTCGTTTCGATATATATACTATAAAGGTGGAACTTTAATTCTACTTTAAAGAAGCTGTGAAGATTCTGTGTTGCTGTTACCTTTTATCTGTAGTACTGATTTCCATTCACTGCTGCCACAATGCACTCGATTCCTTCAAGGATCAGATAGGCACCCACAAGTACTCCCATGGAAAAAATCGTGATCATCGGCCGGAATACCAGCAGGAATCCTACGATCAATCCGAGAATATTCAAAATCATCGAAATATAATAGTAGGTTGTTCCAAAATGCATTCTCATATACTGAAGATGGGAAAGTCTGGAGACACAGTGTGCAATAATCCAGATTGGAAGAATCATTGCGATCGCCCAGGTTCCTGCACCTGGATGAACGATCAGCATAAAACCTGCCATCACACTCAAAATTCCTGTTATCAGAGAAAGGATGGGACCGAATCCGGTAAAGCGTTCCATTCTGACATACAGAATAATATCTGCAATTCCTGTGAGTATCGCAAGAACTCCACATACGATTACGATCCAGGTAATGATTCCTACGGGCTGTCTCACAATAAAAAGTCCAAAGATAATCAGAATGATTCCTATGATCAGTTCTGTCCATCCGATATCAGACTGTCTTCTCATAGTGCTCATCCTCCTTTGCTTCAATCTTCTCTTCGTTTCCTTTGAGGATTGCCATAAACTCATCTCCTGTGATTGTCTCTTTTTCATAGAGATAATTTGACAGTTCATCAAGTTTCTGGCGATTATCCATAAGGATTTTCTTTGCTTTCTCGTGTTCTCTCTTGACCAGTTCAACTACCTGACGGTCAATTTCATTCTGTGTATCTGCGGAGCAGGCCAGAGATGCATCGCCTCCAAGGTACTGGTTCGTCACGGTTTCCATGGCTACCATATCAAAATCGTCGCTCATACCATATCGGGTGATCATAGAACGTGCAATCTTGGTCGCCTGTTCAATATCATTGGAAGCGCCGGTTGTCACTTCTCCAAAAACAACTTCTTCTGCGGCACGTCCGCCGGTAAAGGTTGCGATCTTGTTTTCCAGTTCTTTTTTGGTCAGAAGATATTTATCTCCCTGTTCTACTTGCATGGTATAACCAAGTGCTCCGGAGGTTCTCGGAATGATCGTGATCTTCTGCACTGGTGCGGAATGTGTCTGCATGGCCGCCACAAGTGCATGACCAATCTCATGATAAGCTACGACTTTCTTTTCCTGATCGGAAAGTACTGCATTTTTCTTCTGATATCCTGCGATAACGACTTCTATGCTTTCTTCCAGATCTGCTTCTGTTACAACTTCACGATTGTCTCTGACTGCACGCAGTGCTGCCTCATTTACGATGTTGGCAAGCTCTGCTCCGGAAGCTCCGGAAGCCATTCTTGCAATCGTGTGAAAATCAACATCATCTGAGAGCTGGACTTTCTTTGCATGTACCTTGAGAATTGCCTCACGGCCTTCGAGATCCGGAAGTTCGACTGGGACTCTTCGGTCAAAACGTCCCGGACGGGTCAGGGCGGGATCAAGGGATTCCGGGCGGTTGGTTGCCGCCAGAATGATCACTCCATTGTTTCCCTCAAAGCCATCCATCTCTGTAAGAAGCTGGTTCAGTGTCTGTTCTCGTTCATCATTGCCGCCTGCCATCTGTCCGTCTCGTTTCTTACCGATGGCATCGATCTCATCAATAAATACGATGCATGGTGCTTTTTCTTTTGCCTGTTTAAAAAGATCGCGGACTTTGGATGCGCCCATACCGACAAACATTTCCACGAATTCGGAGCCTGACATGGAGAAAAATGGAACATTGGACTCTCCGGCTACTGCTTTTGCCAGCATGGTTTTTCCGGTACCTGGAGGGCCTACAAGCAAAACTCCTTTTGGCATGGAAGCACCGACTCTGGTGTATTTTTCCGGGTTATGGAGATAATCTACGATTTCCTGGAGGTTTTCTTTTGCTTCTTCTTCACCGGCAACATCACTGAAGCGAATGCCCTCTGTTGATGGTACGTAAACTTTAGCGTTGCTCTTTCCCATACCGAAGGCCATGGAGTTTTTGCCGCCCATCTGGTTCATCAGTTTTCTGCTCAGATACTGGCCGAGTGCGATAAAGATCACCAGGGGCAGAATTCCTGTCAGCAGGAAGCTGGCTATCGGTGACAGCTGTTGATCGATTTCTTTGGAGAATTTTGCTCCTGCTTTGTAAAGGCGTTCTGTCAGTGTAGGATCTTCCATCACGCCTGTTTTATAAATGGTGTCTGGATCATCTTTGTCTGTAAAAAGGATCTGATTGTCCTCGATCTGAACGTCTTCGATTTTTTTCTGTTCGATCTTGGTCATAAAGGTTCCATAGTCTACTTCTCTGACCATGCTTTTTGCGAACATCGGTGTGATGACTACGTTAAAGATGACCAATATCAGAAGTACGATCCCATAATAGTAAAGCAATGGCTTTTTGGGTGATTTTACTTCTTTCATTCGTGTCTCCTCCGTTTCTTATTTTTACTATGTATTATAGTACTATAAGAAACGCTTTAACATAGACAAAATCGGGAATGTGGGGAAAAGAAATGAAGTGGGTTGTGGGGATGGATTACGGCAGAGGACTTCCCGTGTAGGGACATAGAATACCGCTGCGTCTGCTGCTTGATGCATGCGTCTGTTATCCGCCAGTCGCCCTGACTCGCTAACGCTCAGACAGAGGGCTTGATGGCGGAAACTAGCCTGCATCGCGCTACGCAGGCCTCACGAGTATTCCTGTCCTTACACGGGAATCCTTCTGCCTGTAAACCGACCCCAAATGCACCGAGGGAAGGAGTAACTAAAGTGGCTGTCCAGTAACTGTTCACAGGTAATATCCCGAGACATACGGGGCAAAATGCCATCACCGAAGGTGATTTGGAATGCATTTTGACCAAGTTACTGCGAACGGAGTGAACAGTAACGCTGTCCAGGCTGATTCCTATTAAACGAAGTGATGCCTTGACAGCTGCTTTTGGAAATGATAGTTTGTCAAAAGAGAGCGTAAATTAGCCTCTTATGTTTCACGATGCATAGACAGAGTAAGCCCCATATCCAGAGTGAAATACTCGCGAGTACTGCGTTATGAGATGCATGCTTAGCTTCCACCACCAAGCCCACTGTCTGAGCGAAGCGAGTTTGGGCGACTGGTGGATAATAAGCGCATGCATCGAATAGCAGACACAGCGGTATTTCTTATTCTGGATATGGGGCTTACTCTGTCGTATACATTAAAACACTCAAAAAATCAAAAATCAGAATTTACGGAAACGTGCATACCTGTGCTCCAGGAGTTCCTCCTCAGATAAAGCAGTGTACTTCTGCAGAAACTCTCCGATCCTGTCATTCAGTCTTTCTGTCACCTGCCACAGGCTTTCAGAAGTCAGGTTTTCCGGTTCCGGGATCACCTGCTCAATGATGCCCTTCTTATAGAGATCCGCGGCCGTCAGCTGCATAACCCCTGCAGCCTCCTTCGCCCTTGCACTGTCCTTCCAGAGAATACTTGCAAAACCTTCCGGCGAAAGAATCGAATACACAGAATTTTCCAGCATCCATACCTGGTCACCTGCTGCAAGTGCAAGCGCACCGCCACTTCCACCTTCCCCTGTCACAACAGACAGCACCGGCGTCTTAAGACCTGCAAGCTCCCAGAGATTACGGGCGATCGCCTCACCCTGTCCCCGTTCCTCTGCCTCGATACCGCAGAATGCTCCCGGAGTATCAACAAAACAAAGAACCGGACGATGGAACTTCTCCGCCTGCTTCATCAGACGAAGTGCCTTACGATAGCCCTCCGGCATCGGCATACCGAAATTATGCGCGATATTTTCTTTTGTGTTAGTTCCTTTTTCCTGCACGATCACAGTGACAGGTCTGCCGTGGAATTTTGCGATTCCACCAACAATGGCCTTGTCATCACCGTAGTTGCGGTCTCCATGGAATTCCATAAAATCTGTAAAAAGTGCTTCTATATAATCACTGCCGGATGGACGGTCCACCTTACGTGAAATCTGGACACGATCCCAGGCAGTGAGATAAGGATTGATGCCAACAGGTGATCCTGTATCTCCCTTATCACTTCCATCTGTCTTCTCGGCCTGGATCTCAGCAGCTGCATTTGCATGAAGCTCCAGAATCTTTCCAAGCGTCTCCTTCAGATTCTCACGTCTTACAATATCATCTACAAAACCATGCTCCACAAGAAACTCCGCTCTCTGAAATCCCTTTGGAAGCTTCTGACGGATTGTCTGCTCGATCACACGAGGTCCGGCAAAACCGATCAACGCTCCCGGTTCTGCCAGGATAATATCTCCCAGCATTGCAAAGCTTGCCGTCACACCACCGGTCGTCGGTTCTGTCAGGACAGATACATACAGAAGTCCGGCTTTACTGTGACGCTCCAGTGCCGCAGAAGTCTTTGCCATCTGCATCAGAGATGTGATCCCCTCCTGCATTCTGGCACCTCCCGAACAGGCAAAGATAATAACCGGGAGTTTTTCCTCAGTAGCACGCTCCACCGCTCTGGTAATCTTTTCACCGACAGCCCAGCCCATACTCGCCATCAGAAATCTTCCGTCGCAGACCGCGATCACGGTATCTCTGCCGCCTATCTTGCCTTTTCCTGTTACTACAGCTTCTCTGAGTCCGGTTTTCTCCTGAAGTGCCTGCACCTTTTCCGGATAACCTTTGTAATCAACAGGATTTCCACCGACCAGCTCGTGATCCCACTCTTCAAACGTTCCCTCATCAATTACCATCTGGATTCTGCGGTATGCATGCACACGGAAATATCCTCCACACTTCGGACAGATATAGTATCCTTTTTTTACATCCTCTGTGATAATAGCTGCTCCACATTTGTTGCATTTACGCAAAAGCCCTTCCGGTACCTCCGGTCTGGGGACACGGGCCGCATTATGGCTCTGTATTCTGGAAATAATCCTTGTCTTTTTGAACATGTTATCCAACTTCATGATCACTAACTCCTGTTAATACCAAAACTTTACTTGTCTGCTTCCATTCTTTCGATGAACTCTACATCTGTATTGCCAGACTGAAAATCCGGGTGATCCAGAATCTCATACTGATAATCCACATTCGTATCGATGCCCTCAATGATCACTTCTCCAAGTGCACTCTGCATCTTTCGGATAGCTTCCGTACGATTCTTTGCCCACACGATCACTTTTGCGATCATGGAATCATAATATGGTGGAATCGTATATCCACTGTACACCGCGGAATCAATACGAATTCCCTTACCACCCGGAAAATACATATCTGTGATCGTTCCCGGTGACGGACGGAAGCCCCTGGATGGGTTTTCTGCATTGATCCTGCACTCAATCGCATGACCTGTCAGATGAATATCCTCCTGACGGCAGGAAAGCGGAAGCCCTGATGCAATACGGATCTGCTCCTTGACAAGATCCACACCTGTCACCCACTCTGTGACCGGATGCTCTACCTGGATTCTGGTGTTCATTTCCATGAAATAAAATCTGCCGTCTTTATCAAGAAGAAACTCTATTGTTCCCGCATTTTCGTATCTGGCAGCCTTCGCTGCTTTTACAGCAGCCTCGCCCATCTTTGTACGAAGTTCATCCGAGATTACCTCACATGGAGATTCCTCGATCATCTTCTGATGATTTCGCTGGATAGAGCAGTCACGCTCGCCGAGATGAATGACATTTCCAAATTTGTCTGCCATGATCTGAAACTCAATATGTCTCGGATGACGCACAAAATGTTCCACATACATTGTAGAATCTCCAAACGCCATCTGCGTTTCCTTCTGTGCAGTACGGAAGCTTTCTTCAAAATCCTCCGGCGTATCTGCAACACGCATTCCTTTGCCGCCACCGCCAAGAGCCGCTTTGATAATGACCGGATAACCGATCGTTTCCGCTTCCTTCATTCCTTCTTCTACTGTATAGATCGGATTTTTTCCACCAGGAATGATCGGGACACCGGCATTTGCCATCGTATTTTTGGCTGCCTGCTTATTTCCAAGACTTGCAATTACGCTGGACGGTGGTCCGATAAAAGTAATATTACACTGTTCACAAAGCTCGGCAAAACGACTGTTCTCCGAAAGAAAACCAAATCCCGGATGAATTGCATCGGCTCCTGTAACAATTGTCGCACTGATGATATTTTCCATGCTGAGATAGCTCTGGGATGACGGTGCCGGTCCAATACAGACTGCCTCATCCGCAAGCTGTGTATGAAGTGCATCTTTGTCTGCCTCCGAATAAACAGCCACTGTCTCTATTCCCATTTCTCTGCATGCACGGATGATCCGCACCGCAATCTCCCCTCTGTTCGCAATCAGCACTTTTTTTATCATAGTGTTTCACCTATCCAATCATAAAAGTCAGTTCTGCATCAACCACAACTTTACCATCAACACTTGCAACTGCATGACCAACCCCTACAGGTCCTTTACATTTGATGATCGTTGTCTCCAGACGAAGCTTATCTCCCGGAACAACCTTTCCACGGAATCTGCAGTTTTTGATTCCTCCAAAATATGCAATCTTGCCTTTGTTCTCCTCCAGGCTTAGGATTGCCACTGCACCTGTCTGTGCAAGTGCTTCCACCATCAGGACACCCGGCATCACCGGCTCCTGCGGGAAATGTCCCTTAAAAAAATCCTCGCGGAAAGTTACGCATTTATATCCAACCGCAAATTTTCCCGGCTCATAATCCTCAATATAATCCACAAGAAGAAACGGATGTCTATGAGGAAGAATCTGCTCAATTTCTTTTACACCTAATCTGTTCATGGCATATACTCCCATTTATACAATCCGGAACAATGGCTGTCCGTACTCTACAGCCTGTCCGTTTTCTACATAAACTTCTGCAACCTTACCATCAAAGTCACTTTCGATCTCGTTCATCAGCTTCATTGCTTCCACAATGGCAAGTGTCTGACCTTTCTTTACCAGGTCGCCGACCGAAACAAACGGAGCGGCATCCTCGGCAGGTGCTGCATAAAAAGTTCCGACAAGGGGAGATTTTACGATCATCCCCTCCGGTTCGCTGTCTGCATCAGCCACAGTTTCGCTGTTCTGGATCGCAGCCTGTGCTGCTGCAAGGGGTGCGGTCGGAACATCAGCAGAAGCTCCCGCAACCACTACTGTCTCTTTTTTCTTTTTCAGTCGGATTCGAGTGCCATTTTCTTCATAATCAAAATCCGTCAGTTCAGAATCTGACACTGTTTTTATTAATGTAAGAAGATTTTCAAATTCCATAATTATCAACCCTCATATTTCTTTACAAGAAGTGTTGCGTTATGTCCGCCAAATCCAAGAGAATTACTCATTGCATAGTGAATCTCTTTTTCTACCGGAGCTCCGATCGCATAATTCAGATCACACTCTTCATCTGCCTGCGTTGTTCCGACTGTCTGATGGATAAATCCCTCTTCCAGAGATTTTACACAGGTAACAAATTCCACGCCGCCGGCTGCACCAAGAAGATGGCCGATCATGGATTTGGTTGAGTTTACGACAAGATCCTTTGCTGCATCTCCAAAAGCCTTATGGATCGCTCTTGTCTCAAACAGATCATTGTGATGCGTACTTGTTCCATGTGCATTGATGTATTCCACCTCTGACGGCTGAACACCCGCTTCTTCCATTGCAAGCTCCATCGCTCTGGCCGCACCAGCTCCATCCTCTGCAGGAGAAGTGATATGGAATGCATCGGCTGTTGCACCATAGCCAACCAGTTCCGCATAGATTCTTGCGCCTCTCGCCTTTGCATGCTCCAGTTCCTCGAGAACTACGATTCCGGCACCCTCACCAAGCACGAAGCCACTTCTGTCTTTGTCAAAAGGAATGGATGCCCTGGAAGCATCTTCTGTTTTGGTCAGTGCTGTAAGTGCTGTAAAACCAGCCACTCCTGTCGGACAGATACAGCTCTCAGTTCCTCCTGCCAGCATCACCTCTGCATCACCATACTGAATTGCACGGAATGCATCACCAATGCTGTGCGTTCCGGATGCACAGGCAGTCACAACATCCGTACATTTGCCGCGCAGTCCAAGCTGAATAGAAATATTTCCGGCGGCCATATTGGAGATCATCAGAGGCACCATCAGCGGGTTTACCTTACCTGGTCCTTTTGTGAGGATTTTTTCATAATTGCTCTCTACCTGCGGAAGGCTTCCGATCCCGGATCCTACAATAACACCCACGCGGAAAGAATCCTCTTTTTCCATATCAAGCCCCGCGTCCTCAAAAGCTTCTTTTGCTGCCGCTACCGCATACTGACAGAACGAATCCATACGTCTTGCAGCTCTCGGATCCATACGGTCCTTCGCATTAAAATCCTTTACTTCTGCAGCGATCTTTACTTTATAATCTGTAGTATCAAACTTTGTGATCGGTCCGATGCCAACCTTGCCTTCACGGATTCCAGCCCAGAAATCCTCTACAGTATTTCCAATAGGGGTAACTGCCCCAAGTCCGGTGACAACTACTCTTCTTTTACTCATATGACCATTCCTCCGTCAACCTGAATCACCTGTCCGGTAATGTATGCAGCATCATCAGATGCCAGAAAAGCTACTGTTTTTGCAATATCCTCCGGTTTGCCGAAATGTCCCAGCGGGATCTGTGCGGCAGATGCTTTTTTTACTTCCTCGGATAACACTGCTGTCATCTCTGTCTCAATAAATCCCGGTGCAACTGCATTGACCGTAATTCCACGGGATGCAAGCTCTCTCGCTGCACTCTTTGTCATTCCTATGATCCCGGCTTTGGATGCTGCATAATTTGCCTGTCCTGCGTTTCCGGCAATTCCTACCACAGATGCCATGCTGATAATGTGACCACTTCGCTGGCGGAGCATCTGTCTGGAAACAAAACGCATCATATTGAAGCTTCCCTTGAGATTGACATCGATCACTTTGTCAAAATCTTCCTCTGACATTCCCATCAGAAGCCCATCCTTTGTAATTCCGGCATTATTCACCAGAATATCAATACTTCCATAAGTTTTTACGATGTCTTTAACCGCGCTTTCACAGGCTTTGTAATCCGCAACATTCCACTGCATGATCATTGCCTCGCCGCCTTTTTTCTCAATCTCTTTCTGTACTTCTTTTGCCCGTTCCTCAGAACCATTATAATTAATCACAACTGCTGCGCCTCTAAAAGCAAGTTCCAAGGCAATGGCTCTTCCGATTCCTCTGGAAGCACCTGTCACAACAGCCACTTTCTTCTTATTCTGCTCTGCCACTTATTTCTCTCCTCTCGGCATCTGCTGCGACCAGATGATTTCTCGTCACTGTGAACAGTTACGATTTCCCATCCGATCTTTTTTATTTCAGTTCCTCACATACCTGAACAGCCTCTTCCCAGCTTCCGATATGATAAGATTTGACATTTTTATCTATTTTTCGAAGAAATCCTGTCAGCGTTTTGCCAGGTCCGATTTCTATAAAGGTATCCACACCTTCACGGATCATGGTCTCCACGCTCTGCTGCCAGCGGACAGATCCACTGACCTGGGCAACAAGAAGTTCTTCTATTTTACCGCAGTCGGTAATGACCTCTGCATTGATGTTCGCCACATATGGCAGTTTCAGCGGATTCATGCTGACTCCTGCAAAAACCTTCGCCAGTTCTTCCCCCGCCGGTCTCATCATCGGTGAATGAAATGGTCCACTTACCTTAAGCGGAAGCACCCTTCTCGCACCGGCTTCTTTCAAAGCCTCTCCTGCCTTCGCAACTGCTTCTGCCTGTCCCGTGATCACGATCTGACCCGGACAGTTATAATTGGCAATGGAAACTCCCTCTCTGCCGTCTAAGACCTCTTCGATCACTGACGCATCAAGTCCCAGCACCGCAGACATTGCACCCGTTCCTTCCGGTGCTGCATGTTCCATAAAAATTCCTCTGGAACGTACCGTACGGACTGCATCCATGTCGCACATACCGCCTGCTGCCGCGATCGCACAGTACTCACCAAGACTCAGACCTGCCGTCATATCTGCATGAAGTCCCATAGCTTCCACAGCTCTTGTCATGGCAATACAGGCTGTTACCATCGCCACCTGTGTATATTCTGTCTTATTCAGAAGATCGTTTTCCTCAAAACAGAGTTTCTTAAGGTCAAGGCCGACAGCCTCTGACGCCTGATCAAATACAGCTTTGGACAACGGACTATTTTCATAAAAATCCTGTCCCATTCCAACTGTCTGTGCCCCCTGTCCGGGATAAATAAAAGCAATCTTACTCATCTGCACTTACCCCGTTCATCAGTCTGGATGCCCCACAGACAACAGATTTAATAATGTCCTCACAGGAACGTTCCTCTTTGATCATGCCCGCGATCTGTCCGGCCATCAGACTTCCGCTCTTTACGTCACCTTCCTGCACTGCTCTTCTGAGACTTCCCAGAGTCATTTTTTCCAGTTCCTCAAATGGTGCCCCTTCTTTTTCCAGTTCCAGATATTTACGTGCCATATCATTACGAAGAACACGGATCGGATGACCGGTGCTTCTTCCTGTCACACGGCTGTCGATGTCTTTTGCCTTAAAAATACTGTTTTTATAATTCTCATGGATCACAGATTCTTTGGATGCCGCAAAAACAGTTCCCATCTGAATACCCTTTGCGCCAAGCATAAACGCTGCTGCCATTCCTCTGCCGTCCGCAATACCACCGGCTGCGATCACCGGGATGTTCACTGCATCAACTACCTGCGGAACCAGAACCATTGTGGTAAGCTCTCCGATATGTCCGCCTGCCTCTGTTCCCTCTGCAACCACTGCATCTGCACCGCAGCGTTCCATACGCTTCGCAAGTGCCACAGACGCAACAACAGGAATAACCTTAACTCCGGCTGCTTTCCAGTCAGCCATATATTTCTCCGGGCTTCCGGCTCCTGTGGTCACGACTTTAACGCCCTCTTCCACGATCACCTTTGCAACCTTCTCTGACTCCGGATTCATCAGCATAATGTTGACACCAAATGGTTTATCCGTCAGCTTCTTTGTCTCCCGGATCTGCTCTCTCACCCACTCTGCCGGCGCTCCGCCTGCTGCGATCAGACCAAGACCTCCTGCATTGGATACAGCTGCTGCCAGATGACATTCAGCAACCCATGCCATACCGCCCTGGATCACCGGATACTCAATTCCTAATAATTCTGTGATCTCTGTTTTCATAAAATTACATCCTCTCGATCGTCATAGGTTTATGATCATGCCTGATGCTCTGTCAGGTAATTCATTGCATCTCCTACGGTTGTGATCTGTGTAAGATCTTCACTCGGGATCTCTACAGAAAATTCTTCCTCAAGTGCCATTGCCAGCTCAAAAAGATCCAGAGAATCTGCATGAAGATCATCCATAAAAGAAGTCTCTGCTGTGATCTCTGCTGCGTTTGCTCCTAAAGTGTCTGCTGTAAGTTCAATGATTTTTTCTAACATTTTTGTTTTCTCCTGTTCTCTTTATTATTTAAATTTATAGTTTAAGTTCCAGGCTTCTTTTGTCGAAGTCTGTTCCTTTTTTACTGTATTATTTTGTTTTGCTACCAGACTTCCATTCCAGGATACTGGCTCCCCAGGAAAGCCCTGCTCCGAATCCCGCCAGAACCAGCTTCTGTCCTTCTCTGAGAACCCCCTTACGGTTCAGCTCATTCAGAAGAATCGGAATACTGGCGGAAGATGTGTTTCCATATTCCTGAAGATTCATTGGAAACTTCTCGATATCAAGACGAAGCCGCCTTGCAACCGAATCCACAATTCTCGCATTCGCCTGATGAAGAACAAACCAGTCTATATCCTCTGCGGAAAGTTCATTTTCATCAAGAACCTCCTGTATCACCTGCGGAACCTTGCGGACTGCAAACTGAAAGACATCCTTGCCATTCATGGTAATATATTCTGTTTTTGTCTCGCTGCTGTCTCCGTCAATACTGCGGATTCTGGTAACAGCTCCCGGTCCGGTAAGTGCCGGGCCACCTTTGCCGTCCGAATGTGCTGCCGGCCGATAATTTCTTCCCTGCTCTGCCCTGAGGAGAACCGCTCCGGCCCCATCTCCAAACAGAATGCAGGTTCCACGGTCCGTCCAGTCCACCAGCCGGGAAAGACTCTCACTTCCTATAACCAGGATCGTCCGATATATTCCGGCTGAGATATAAGCCTGGGCTGTATTATAAGCAAAAAGAAATCCACTGCATGCTGCGTTGAGATCAAATCCAACTGCCCCGACTGCACCAAGCGCCTCCTGTACCTGACAGGCTGTACATGGAAAAACCCGGTCAGCCGAACCGGTTGCCACCAGGATCATCTCCACCTCTTCCGGTAAGACTCCTGCCTCCTCAAGCGCCTGACGACCGGCCTCACTCGCCATAGAAACTGTCGTTTCACTCTCTACGATACGCCGCCGCTTCACACCTGTCCGTTCCCGGATCCATTCATCACTGGTATCTACGAAACCGGCAATTTCATTATTATCCAGAACCCTCTTCGGAACACAGGCTCCCGTTCCCCGGATAATACCGGTTATGGTCTGTTCTTTATTCATAATAACTGTTTCCTCATATTCCTGTTTTGTTTTGAGTTTAGAATATTTTGATTATCAAAGTATATATCCAAAAAAAACAATTGTCAAGAGAAAAAAACAACAAACCTGTTTTCCCTCTCCATCACTATTACCTGTGAACAGTTGCACGTCAATTACTGCCCTTAATCAGACATTGTTCAGCTTTTCCTCAATTCTCTCAGGAACCCTGATCAGGCCAAACTTCCAGAAAATACTATATATATAAGATATTCCGAAAATCTGCCCGATCGCCTTCGGTCCTTTATATTCCGGAAATCTCAGTTCTCTCCCATCCTTCATTTCTATCGCCCTAAACACTTTATGAAATGCCAGAAATATAGAACTTTTTGTCAACGTTTTACTACTTTCCTTACGAGATACCAGAAGCTCACCACTGTAGTCACCATTCTTTTTCTTTTTGACCGTATAAGAAAAAGGAAGACCAGAAGAAGTATAAAAAACGCAATCCTGATATGCCACAAAACAATCCCACAATAATTCCTCAAGATCATCCGACTGCTGTGCAATCCCCTGATGCAGCTCTGCTATTACTCTTTCCTGTTCATACTGAGTTTCCAGCATAATGAACCTCTCCCCTGGTCTTAGTCTTGTTTCAACTCACAGTCGGTAATTTCACAGAGTCTGACATGTCAGCAACATGCTGACTGTGATTTGCCTCATGTCAGTGGGGGATACCGATTTCTCTCCGCCCGCCACTGCCGTTCATTTTCTTGTTTGCAATTCGTCTCACCACCTATAGAGATGGGAGAATCCTTGTTATATCTCGTTGAATGTTTCTGTAAAGCCAATAATAGGTCATCAGTTGTAATATACCACTTCTTCTTTAATTTATATCCACAGGGAGCATAATGTTCTGTCGCATTCACATATACTGCTTATAAACTCAACTTGTCTCGGTATTTTGGCAAAAAACATGCCAAAACGCCTCGCGGGATACTACCTTTTGAATAGTTACAACTTTTCTTATATATTCTGTCATAATACAGACTTATTTGACGAACGCTTTTCCTTGGAATCATGCACTCAATATGTTACCCTGTAATTATCAGCACTTCCAAAATCATTTCTCACGACATCTTATAGTCTCTGTCATTTCCCCTTTTATACCACAAAAGAGAACCATACTTTGACCATAGAAAGGACCATCTTTTTGACAAATTCTAACAATACGATCTTTGACGATGTCTTCCGTACCATGCTTACAAAAATCCCCGAGCTCATCATCCCTCTGGTCAATGAGGTATTTGACACCTCATATCCCCCGGACATCTCCATCACACGCTATCAAAACGAACTCTACGATCACCATCAGAAAAAAATCACAGATTCACACTTCGGCATCGCACACATACATTACCATGCAGAATGCCAGAGTACCGGTGATCCTACCATGCATATCCGAATGCTTGAATACGACACCGCTATCGGACTGGAATATATCTCCTGCATAAATGGAGAATTTCACATTTCTCTTCCCCAGTCCTTCGTTCTTTATCTGTCCAGCACTTCCAGGACAGTACTCCCTTCGATAAACCTTCATTTTACAAACAACTGTAGTATTCTGTATCATCCCAAACCCGTTTACCTCCCAGACTATTCTCTGGAAAAAATCTTCCAGAAAGACTTGATTTTTCTCCTTCCATTTTATATCATTAGATATAGGAACAAGAACAGTTCGGGCTGTATTGTGCAGGACTCTGACGATTTCCAGCAGCTCATGGATGAATATCAGTCCATCAAGCAATACCTCACAGAGAAACTGTATAATGAAAAAAAGGAAAATCTCTACCTGACAATCATTGAGTTAAGCAACAAGATCATTGACTACATATTTGCCGACAACCTGCCGGCGAGGAAAGGATTAGGTGACATTATGGGCGGACAGGTTCTGGAACTGGCTACCGATCGATTGGTTGAAGAAAGCATTCAAAAGGGGATTCAGCAAGGTATTGAAACCGGCATGCAGCAGGGCATTCAAAAGGGCATGCAGCAAGGCATTGAAACCGGCATGCAGCAAGGCATTGAAAAAGGTGCTGCTCTGGAACGTGAAGCCAGCATTCGCACACTGATACACTTCTCACACAAAAACAACATCCCCAGGGATAACCTTATCCAGCAGCTTATTACGGAGTATCACTTATCCGATGATGACGTACAGCAGCTTATTGCAAGATACTGGGAGTAAGAAGGATAAAGGGCGTGAATGCCCTTTACCCCACAAAAGAGAACCATACTTTAACCATAGAAAGGACCATCTTTTTGACAAGTTCTAACAACACGATCTTTGACGATGTCTTTCGTACCATGCTTACAAAAATCCCCGAACTCATCATCCCTCTGGTCAATGAGGTATTTGACACCTCATATCCCCCGGACATCTCCATCACACGCTATCAGAATGAACTCTACGATCACCATCAGAAAAAAATCACAGATTCTCACTTCGGCATCGCACACATACATTACCATGCAGAATGTCAGAGTACCGGCGATCCTACCATGCATATCCGAATGCTTGAATACGACACTGCTATCGGACTGGAATATATCTCCTACATAAACGGAGAATTTCACATCTCCCTTCCCCAATCCTTTGTTCTTTATCTATCTAGCACCTCTAAAACAATACTCCCTTCGATAAACCTTCACTTCACTAACAACTGCAGTATTCTGTACCATCCCAAACCCGTTTACCTCCCAGACTATTCCCTGGAAAAAATCTTCCGGAAAGACTTGATTTTTCTCCTTCCATTTTATATCATTAGATATAGAAGCAGGAACAGTTCGGGCTGTATTGTGCAGGACTCTGACGATTTCCAACAGCTTATGAATGAATATCAGTCCATCAAGCAATATCTCACAGAAAAACTGTATAATGAAAAAAAGGAAAATCTCTACCTGACAATCATTGAATTAAGCAACAAGATCATTGACTACATATTCGCCGACAACCTGCCGGCGAGGAAAGGATTAGGTGACATTATGGGCGGACAGGTTCTGGAACTGGCTACTGATCGATTGGTTGAAGAAAGCATTCAAAAGGGCATTGTTCAAGGTGCTGCTCTAGAACGCGAATCCAGCATTCGTACACTAATACACTTCTCACACAAAAACAACATCCCCAGGGATAACCTTATCCAGCAGCTGACCACGGAATATCACTTATCCGATGATCAAGTACAGCAACTTATTGCAAGATACTGGGAGTAAGAAGAAATTAAACAACTCGACCCACTTGAAATCAGGTAATTTCAGATTTCAAGTGGGTCAATTTTACTTGACAATCAACACCATATTCATAATAAAACACCTCGCGGAATATTACCTGTGAACGGTTACGTAAACTTCAGGGAACCCAAATTACATCCTCCACTTCTTCCGGTATTCCCGGGGGCTACTGCCCTCCACCTTCCGGAACATCCGACTCAAATAATTTACTTCCCCATCCCCACAGCATTTCCAATCTCATCAGTCGTCAACTTCTTATTAATACGCATATCACGTATATAGTCAGAAGAAGCTGACAGATCATAAAGTTCCAACAAAAGATCCGTAAATAATCTTATATCATCCGGATGAAACACCAGTCTGCCACCCCTCTCCCTGTATTTCTCATACACGGCAGGCAGACACGGGGCATAAAAATGGCACCACTGAAGAAACCAGAGATTCTCTTTGGAATCATCATCCTCTGCACAATTATATCCCGTACTGTGACTATATTCCTTACGACAGTCAATAAACACACCGTCACCAGCTGTCAGCTGATACGTTTTTCCCTCATACGTGAATCTCACATGACTGAAGTCACATGCTCCTCAGTCGCTTTAAGCGACAAGGCTAAATATCGGCGGATACGCCTGTAACTTAGAATATGTACAGTCATGTACTTTTTCCCTGCCAGATATGGCAGGTTCCCACGCTGCAGGTAGTCCGCTGTATATCTGCCTGTGTTTATGCAGTTTTTAAGAGTTCCATTTCTGAAAATAATTCTCTTAAGTCCGCATATACACATAAGATCCTACGCTTTACCGAAGGGACTTTTGCCTCCAGCAAAGACCTTTCCGTTGCCGGAAGGGGTTTTAAGAGTTCACGGATAAAATATCTTGCTCCAATATTATAGGATGCCGAAAGATCACAGTTATATCTTTTTCCATTCTGGAATGTACAGAGAC
>NZ_JAJBNQ010000028.1:0-53220 GCF_020538025.1 Blautia sp. MSK17_66 | reverse complement strand
GTCCGACATTCGTCCACCAGAGATAGAGATAGAGTTAGAGAAAGAGATAGAGATAGAAAAAGAGAGAGAGGGAGAAACGGGACACCCCGCCCCCGCCGCTTATGGCAGATACAACAATGTGATACTGACCGATACAGAGCTTTCCGGGCTGAAAACAGAGCTGCCCGACAAGTGGGAGTATTATATTGACCGGCTTTCCTGCCATATCGCTTCCACCGGGAAGCAGTACCACAGCCATGCAGCCACCATTTACAAGTGGGCGCAGGAGGACGCTGCCAAAGGCAAGGCTGCCCCGAAACAGGGCATACCCGATTATTCATGCAAGGAGGGTGAGAGCTTATGAGAAACGAGATTGAAGCTATGATTACGGACATTACAGCCACTACCGCCGAAGCGGAGGACTACACAGGCGAGGACGGGCTTTTATACTGCGGCAAGTGCCATACGCCCAAAGAAGCCTACTTTTCAAAAGAAACCGCCCAATGGTTAGGGCATGACCGACACCCGGCAGAGTGCGACTGCCAGCGGGCAGCCCGTGAAAAACGGGAAGCCGCTGAAAGCAGACAGAAGCACCTTGAAAAAGTGGAGGACTTGAAACGCCGGGGCTTTACCGACCCTGCTATGCGGAACTGGACATTTGAGCATGACAACGGCAGAAACCCGCAGACCGAAACCGCCCGCTTTTATGTGGAGAGCTGGGAAACCATGCAGGCTGAAAATATCGGCTACCTGTTTTGGGGCGGCGTGGGGAAAGGAAAAAGCTACCTTGCCGCCTGTATCGCCAACGCCCTTATGGAGAAAGAGGTTGCCGTCTGTATGACAAACTTTGCAACAATACTCAATGACCTTGCTGCCAGCTTTGAGGGCAGGAACGAATATATTTCCCGCCTTTGCAGCTATCCCCTGCTGATACTTGATGATTTCGGTATGGAGCGAGGGACAGAATACGGGCTGGAACAGGTTTACAGCGTGATTGACAGTCGTTACCGAAGCAGCAAGCCGCTGATCGCCACGACCAACCTCACGCTGGAGGAATTGCAGCACCCGCAGGACACGCCCCACGCCCGTATCTATGACAGGCTGACTTCCATGTGCGCCCCCGTCCGCTTCACGGGCAGCAATTTCCGAAAGGAAACCGCACAGGAAAAGCTGGAACGATTAAAGCAACTGACGAAGCAGCGAAAGGAGAGCCTATGACAGAAACCAAACAGACAAGCACCACCAAAACAGACCGCCGCCCGGACTGTGTAACGGAAATCCGCATGGGCAACTCCGTCCTTACCGTTTCCGGATTCTTCAAGCAGGGCGCAACCGACACCGCAGCCGACAAGATGATGAAAGTGCTGGAAGCGGAAGCTGCTACACAAAAAACGGCGATTTGACCGACCATAAAGAAGCAGATTTGACGCTTTTGCCGCTATACAGACAGCCGCCCCATGTGGTACAATCAAGGTACGGAATAGTGGGGCTGGCTGTCGGAAACGGAGGATTTTATGTTAAGACAGACCAACCAACAACCAATTACCGCCCTTTACCCAAGACTTTCCCATGAGGACGAGCTGCAAGGCGAGAGCAATTCCATTTCCAATCAGAAGCGTATCCTTGAAACCTATGCAAAGCAGAACGGCTTTTCCAATCTGCGCTGGTACACGGACGACGGTTATTCTGGTGCAAACTTTCAAAGACCCGGTTTTCAAGCCATGCTTGCGGACATTGAAGCCGGAAAAGTCGGGACAGTTATCGTAAAGGATATGTCGAGGTTAGGGCGAAACTACCTGCAAGTGGGAATGTACACGGAAATGGTTTTCCCACAGAAAGGCGTCCGCTTCATCGCTATCAATGACGGAGTGGACAGCGCACAGGGCGACAATGACTTTGCCCCGCTGCGGAATATCTTTAACGAATGGCTGGTGAGAGATACGAGCAAGAAAATCAAAGCAGTAAAACGCTCAAAAGGTATGAGTGGCAAGCCCATCACAAGCAAACCTGTGTATGGCTACCTCATGGACGAGGACGAAAATTTCATTATTGACGAGGAAGCTGCACCCGTAGTTAAGCAGATATACAACCTCTGCCTTGCCGGGAACGGTCCGACCAAGATAGCCCGTATGCTCACAGAGCAGCAAATCCCCACGCCGGGGACGCTGGAATACCGCAGGACGGGCAGCACCCGCCGCTACCACCCCGGCTATGAGTGCAAGTGGGCGACCAATACCGTTGTGCATATCCTTGAAAACCGGGAATACACGGGCTGCCTGGTAAACTTCAAGACGGAAAAACTCTCTTACAAAGTCAAGCACAGCGTAGAAAACCCGGAGGAAAAGCAAGCGATATTCGAGAACCACCACGAGCCTATCATAGACACCCAAACATGGGAACGGGTGCAGGAGCTTCGCAAGCAGCGCAAACGCCCCAACCGCTATGATGAAGTGGGCTTGTTCTCCGGCATACTGTTCTGTGCAGACTGCGGCAGTGTGATGTATCAGCAGCGATACCAGACGGACAAGCGCAAGCAGGACTGTTATATCTGCGGCAACTACAAGAAACGCACCCATGACTGTACGGCGCACTTTATCCGCACCGACCTCTTGACCGCTGGTGTACTCTCCAATCTGCGGAAAGTGACCAGCTATGCGGCAAAGCATGAAGCCCGGTTTATGAAGCTCCTGATTGAGCAGAACGAGGACGGGGGCAAGCGCAGGAACGCCGCCAAGAAAAAGGAGCTGGAAGCCACCGAGAAACGCATAGCCGAGTTATCCGCTATCTTCAAGCGGCTGTATGAGGACAGTGTGACCGGGCGCATATCAGACGAGCGTTTCACAGAGCTGTCGGCAGACTATGAAGCAGAACAACGGGAGCTGAAAGAAAGAGCCGCCGCTATCCAAGCGGAGCTTTCCAAAGCACAGGAAGCCACCGTGAACGCAGAAAAGTTTATGAATGTTGTCCGGCGGCATACCAGCTTTGAAGAACTTACCCCTACTCTGCTGCGGGAGTTTGTAGAGAAAATCGTTGTGCATGAGTGCAGCTATGACGAGAACAAGACCCGCAGACAGGACATTGAGATTTATTATTCTTTTGTTGGCAAGGTGGACTTGCCCGAATAACCGCCCGACCTATCCGACACAAGAGCTAAGTGCCGGATAGGAACGGCAAAATTTTTTACACTTCTATTACTTCTTTATCGCACATCAATAAAGAGCCAGGGCATCAAACACTTAATGTCTTCTATGTGAAAAGATTTTAAAGGAAAAACGCACATCCTACGCAGATAACATGACAATTTCATGCAAAGCGAAAGGAGACACCATGAAAATCGAATACACAAAAGTTAGAGACTATTATTTACCGAATCTTTACTACCCGGAGGAAACCAGACCGATTGGCTTCTGGGGAATGCTTCGGAAGGAATATCTGAAAGAACATAAATCTGGAACTTATACATATCTTCTTCTGACTACCAGACTGGACAGCTATCTGGCAGATCTGAATGAACAGGCACAGGAACGCTTTGAGCTGATCGAAGCGCAAATGAGAAGTTCAGAGGGAGTTACCGAGGAACTGAAGAGACAGAATCCTATGGAATGGGTACGCCACTGCAACAATATCCGCAATCGGGCTGCTGAAATCATCAAGCAGGAACTGATTTATGTATAAGGGGGATTCCAGATATGAGAAGAGAATTGATTGAAAGCTATTATGAAGAATACCAACGGGAACTGGAACGATTTCTTGAATCTGATCCGGAGATGTTTTCTCTGGAAGCAGAAATTCATTATTACATAGAAATACTGGAACCAGTCCTCAGAGATGCCGGACAGGAGATGTGGCAGGCATTGGACAGAATTATCTCAGCGAAGAATGCCATGGAAGGACATGTGGCAAAAGAAATGTATATCCGTGGATTTCTGGACTATGAAAGACTTGTGTGTGAAAAGGACAGTAACATTTGAATAGTCATCTTACAAGCACTGACTGTAATGGTCGGTGCTTCTTTTTTGATTTTTTGAAAAATAATCTGACATTCTTCAAGTCCCCACGTGTGATTAGTAGAAAAAATAAATTTTTCTGCGAAAGTACCGTCCAAACGCCCTCTGAAACTTGCTATTAGTGAGGGAATATTTCATTTATGCGAAAAAAACTTGCAAAAGGGGGTTGGTAAATACCATTTCCAACGCTTTATAGGTAGAGGAATAATTATTTTTCAAAAATCTCCAAAATCATGTCCGCTTTTGCTTGTCCCAGTACAGAGTATGTGAAGGGACTAATGAAAATAAAAGAAAAACTGATAAAAATGCAAAAAAATATCACGAATTTTTTGCATTCTGACAAGTCATTTGACTTTAGTAATCAGAGGACGTTTTGGAATGTTCCTTCGCTGAACCTTGACAACCGATAAGTGCACCCTGGAAGCCTAACAGGAGTTCTGCCATGACCTTTCTTTTTCTGAGAGCAAGCGGAAGCATAATGACACTCCCGATGATGGGCGGCTGACCGGAGCCTTATGGTCAGTGACCTGCTTATGCAGGCAGAGGCAGTCTGAGACGGCTGCAGGTGACAGGGAAACGCACGCCAGACCACCAGACGAATGAAACTGATGACAATGTTTACAGGGCAAAATGCCCGGAAAGGAGCAGTTTATGACAGAACTGAAAATAAAAGAAATGCAGCTGATCAACTGGTTTGGATGCCCAAATCTGATTTATACAAGGGAGAGAATCCATCTGGCTGCCATGCTTGCTACGGATGAAGAAATGAAAAAGAATCTTTACAGAGTATGCAGATTTCTTGCAAGAGAAGAAATCGCATATCGGTATCCGATCATGTATGAAATGATCCGGAAAATGTTTTCACCGGACGATACCAATCCACCGGAAGCATGTGCAATGTTTATGCCGGATAATAAAACTGATGATGAATATGCAATGGCAGCGTAGCTGCGGAAAGGACGGTAACGATTATGAATAAAGTAATTTTAATGGGAAGACTGACTAAGAACCCGGAGATTAAATATGCCGGGAAAGACAATGACATGGCAGTGGCGAGATACACACTGGCGGTAAACAGAAGATATAAACGTGACGGTGAACAGGAAGCGGATTTTATTTCTTGTGTCACATTTGGAAAGAGTGCAGAGTTTGCACAGAAATATCTTCATAAGGGAATGAGGATTGTAATTGGTGGTCGTATCAGCACCGGTAATTATAAGGATAAAGACGGGAAGACAATTTATACCACAGATGTGATTGTGGAAGAACATGAATTTGCCCAGAACAAGGATAACGGTATCGGAGCGGATTCGTCGGAAACATCAAAAACAGATAAGGACGGATTCATGGAAGCACCAGATGGTGAGATTCCATTTGACTAATTCAGAGTAAATGATTGGAGAGGTTGCCCTTTGCCGGGGCATCCTCTTTTCCATTTTACTGAAGATATCAAAAATTACAGGTATTCAACCTAACGAAATCGTGATATAATATAAAATATGTTTGAATGAGAAATATGGAGGTAGCTTATGGGCGTAAGTTATAACAGATTATGGAAAATGCTCATAGATAAAAATATGAAGCGGATAGAGATGCAGTACCTCACCGGGATAAGTGGAAACATTCTTGCCCGGATGGGAAAAAACCAGTATGTATCAATGGAGACGATTGAGAAAATCTGCAAGAAGCTAGACTGCACCGTTGATGAAATGATGGAATTTACTGATGATGAATAACAGGAGGTTGCTGCAATGACAGATACACAGCAAAGAGCAGCGGCGAAAGCGTTTGCGAAAAACTGGAAAGACCGTGGATATGAAAAAGGCGACAGCCAGATTTTCTGGGTGGAGCTTCTGACAACGGTATTTGGTGTAACGGAAATATCACAGTTTATTTCTTTTGAGGATCAGGTACATCTTGACCACACCAGTTTTATTGACGGGTATATTGAGAAAACCCATGTCATGATTGAACAGAAAAGTATCAACAAGAGCCTGACGGCTGCTATCCGGCAGTCTGACGGTTCTATGCTGACACCATTTGAACAGGCAAAAAGATATTCTTCTGAGCTGCCATATTCAAAAAGACCAAGATGGATTGTAACCAGTAATTTCCAGTCATTCTATATTTATGATATGGAAAAGCCGGGCGGTGATCCGGAGATCATTCAGTTGGAAGACCTTGAAAAAGAATACTATCGGTTACAGTTTCTTGTGGACGAGGGAAACACAAATCTTCAGAGAGAAATGGAAGTTTCCATTGCCGCAGGTGAAATTGTAGGGTTGCTGTATGATGCACTGGCAAAACAATATGTTGATCCGACAACAGAGCGTGCAATGAAAAGCCTGAATATCCTATGTGTCAGAATGGTTTTTTGCCTGTATGCAGAGGATGCCGGCATTTTTGGACAGCATGGCATGTTCCATGATTATCTGGAAGAATTTGATACAAGGCATATGAGAAAAGCTGTGATTGAGCTGTTCCAGGTGCTTGATACAAAACCAGAAGACAGAGATCCATACATAGAAGAATCTCTGGCACAGTTCCCATATGTAAATGGTGGGCTGTTTGCAAATGAGGATATTGAAATTCCACAGTTTACGGATGAAATCAGAAATCTTTTACTGGAAAAAGCCTCAGCAGATTTTGACTGGTCAGAAATCAGTCCGACTATATTTGGTGCGGTATTTGAGAGTACACTGAATCCTGAAACAAGACGCTCCGGCGGTATGCACTACACCAGCATTGAAAATATTCATAAAGTCATTGATCCGCTGTTCTTGGACGATTTGAAAAATGAGCTGAAAGAAATTCAGCAAATAACCGTTCAGAGAACAAAAGATAAAAAGTTGAGAGACTTCCAAACGAAGCTGTCAAATCTCCGGTGGCTTGATCCGGCATCTGGTAGTGGAAATTTCCTTACAGAGACATATATTAGTATCCGTCGATTGGAGAATGAAGTCATAAAAGAATTGCAAAGAGGACAGATTACTTTTGGCTTTGATGAATCTTCCCCGATTCATGTTTCCATTGATCAGTTTTATGGAATCGAAATCAATGATTTTGCTGTCACAGTTGCAAAGACAGCTTTGTGGATTGCAGAATCTCAGATGATGAAAGAGACAGAAGACATCGTTCACATGAATTTAGATTTTCTGCCATTGACAACTAATGCGTTTATTGTGGAAGGCAATTCTTTACAGATTGATTGGGAGAGTGTTGTACCCAAAAATCAGGTGTCGTATATTATGGGGAATCCACCATTTCATGGATTTACTTTTATGACAGCTGAGCAGAAACAAGATATGCAAAATATTTTTCCAGGGGTAAAGAATCTTGATTTTGTTTGTGCCTGGTATAAAAAAGCGTCAGATTATATTCGGGGAACAAAAATAGAAGTTGCTTTTGTATCAACAAATTCAATTGTTCAAGGTGAAACGGTATCCAGATTTTGGGACTTTATGCAGGATGATATTATTAACTTTGCATATAGAACGTTTGTATGGGATAGTGAAGCCAGTGTAAAAGCTCATGTACATTGTGTGATCATTGGATTTGCGAAATTCTCACGTTCGAATAAATATTTGTACGATAATGGAAGAACTACAGTGGCTGAAAATATCAATCGTTATCTGATGGATGGAGATAATATATTAGTACGTAGCCGGAATAAACCCTTGTGTGATATTCCTAAAATGATATATGGTAATAAACCAGCAGATGGAGGAAATTTGATTATTGAAGATGAGGACTTAAATGAATTTATTAAAAAAGATCCGAATGCAAAGAAATATATCCATCCTCTTTTGGGAGCATCAGAATATATCAAAGGGAATAAAAGATGGTGTTTATGGCTTGTTGGAGCAGATCCAGAAGACTTGAAAAAGTGTCCAATGATTATGGAAAGAATAAAGAAATGTAAAGAGGCGAGAGAAAATAGCGTTGCGGCTGGAATAAGAAAATTTGCAGCTACACCAACACTTTTTGCACAGAGAACGCAGCCAGTTGATAAAGATTTTATCATTGTGCCGAGAGTATCTTCACAAGCAAGACGTTATGTTCCTATGGGATTCATTAAAGCTGGAACAATTGTAACCGATAGGGTTCAGGTAATCCCTGATGCTTCACTGTATGACTTTGGAATTATAATTTCAAATATTCACATGGCTTGGATGCGAGTAACATGTATGCGATTAAAAAGTGACTATAGTTATTCAAAAGATGTTGTATACAATAATTTCCCTTGGCCAGAGCCAACAGAGCAGCAAAAGGAAAAAATAGAGAAGACTGCTCAAGCAATACTTGATGCAAGAGCATTGTATCCAAATAGCAGTCTTGCAACGCTGTATGATGAATTAACGATGCCTCCAGAACTGAGAAAGGCACATCAGCAAAATGATATGGCAGTCATGCAGGCATACGGATTTACAAAAGGCAGTGAAGCCTATAAAAGCGAAGCTGCATGTGTTGCAGAACTTATGAAAAGATATCAGAAATTGTGTGAGGAACAGAAATAGTAAGGAGCAGAAAAGTTGAAAAATAAAAACACTGAGAAAATAGAGTTTCTAAAAATAGTATATTTTGATGAAGCTGCTGCACAGGATTATGTTGATGTTACAAATGGAGGACGACTTGATTGGTCAACACAGGAAAATAAAGAAAAAATAGCTAAAATAGTTGCTGAAATTGAAGCTCAGGCAAAAAGTGGCTTTAATATTTTGAATTATATTAAAGCAACATTTCAGGGAAAAGTTGATGCCAGTGCTTCCGCTGAACTGACCAGTGCTTTTGACAAAACAATAAAAAATACGTTGCTTACAGATTATATACAGGCAGCATCGAAAGATGAACACGTAAAAAAATTCGAGAATAGTGGTGTTTATGCACCAGAAAATTCTGTGACATTATATAAAATGCTCAGTTCATATTTGACAATTGTGCCTAAAGAAGAAATGCCAATAGATATGGAAAAATTAAATGAGGCAATATTAGGTGAACGGGGTTATTATGACATGCTTTTAAAAACAGAGATAGAGCGGAAAAGCGTATTGAGATTTAACCTTCAAGCATTTAAAAACAATTATAATCTTGTCGATTTAAGCAAAATGAAGCTGACATATTTCGGAATAAAGGTTGGAACTTGTGGAGAAAATCATTTATCGATTGATAAAGAGTTTGATTTTCAACCAGCAGAAGACAAGACTACAGCAGAAGAAATTGTAGAGGGAGAAAAGTCTGCTGCTGAAGAAGAAAAAGAATTAGATGTTTATGATATAGTATTGGCAGGTGTAGTACGTGAAGAAGATTGAAATTTTTGTAGGATCTGATTCTGCCTTTGAAAAGATTGTTCCGAAAAGTGCAAGAAATCTTAGTGAAATGGCAGCGAAACTTGATGATGGTAATAAAAAAATGGATGTGTTTGTTAACATTCCAGGGCAGCCAGAACCAAAGCCTAAGAAAAAGAAGAAACCGAGAGTTCAGGATTTTGTTATTCATGCAGATGAGTACTGTAGTGTTCAGGAACATGTAATTATAAACTTTATAAATTTTATTTTCCAAATGTCCATAACAAATATGTACATTCAAAATCCACCGAAAAGTATTCGAGAACAGATATACCGAACATTTAATAAAAGTATTATTCATGAAACGCAACAGCCATATTTGGAAGTTTCAAAAGAAATGATACAAACATTTAATAGCCAATATAGTGAAAGGATAATTGGACAGGAAAGAGCAAAAAAGAAATTGCTTCAAGCAATATATCCTCTGGTAGATGGTAAACAAAGCAAGCCGGTTGTAATATTGTTATATGGAGATTCAGGACTTGGAAAGACAGAATCCGCACAATATATGGCAGAATTGATGGGTGGAAAATTATTAAGAAAACAATTTTCTATGTATCAGAATAATGAGTCGGCCAATTATATTTTTGGTGGAAGATATAACGAAAAAAGCTTTGCGCAAGATCTTTTGGCTAGAGAAACTAATGTATTGTTGTTTGATGAGTTTGATAAAGCTTTATCTATATTCCATAGTGCATTTTATCAATTATTTGATGAAGGAATTTATGAAGATCATAATTATAAAGTGGTAGTAAATAAGGCAATTATTATGTGTACTTCAAATTATAAAACAATTGATGAGATAAAAGAACATTTAGGATTGCCGATATATAACCGTTTTGATTCAATTATTAAATTTAATGATTTGTCAGGTATGGCAAAAGAAAAAATTGCAGAGAGAGAAATAGAAAGACTGAGGGAAGATTATGATATTGAAGACAGAGAGTTATTTGACAAAATAAAGAAAGGTGCAGTTACTCAGTCAAATGCAAGAGAAATAAAACATTTGATAAAGGATACTTTCTCTCTTGTGGCACTTAATAAAATATGCGGTGAAACAGAAATATAATTCTCTTAGCAAAGCTAAGAGCGCACTTCTATACAGGCAATTCCATCTGCCTGTATCGTGCGACCTGCGGTGCTGTTCCCGATTTCAAGAAATCTCAAACCGGGAAATACAGCGAAATCAGAGATTTCGTACAAGGGGAAGATCCCCTTGCGGCACAGATGCCTATCCCTGATAAAGTTTGTGACTGAATATTTCAGATATAGACATATAAGGGGAAAGAAAGTGTGAAATCAAAATTTGTGGAGAGATTTTATGATTAGAAAAGCAATACTAAAAGATGTTAATTCGATTGAAGATACTTACAATGAGCATTTCCAGTATGAACTGAATCATACAGCCTTTACTGTATTTAAGAAAGGGGTTTATCCAACGAAAGATGATGCAGAACGGGCTATTTATGCTGGTGCTTTGTTTGTATATGAAGAAAACGGAACAATTGTTGGAAGTATCATTATTGATAAAGTTCAACCAATAGAATATGCAACTATTCCTTGGAAAGAAAAATTATCTGAAGATGAGGTAATGGTAATTCACCTTTTAATGGTACGTCCGAGTATGTCTGGTAAAGGAATTGCATCATCACTAATAAAATTCGCTACAGAATTAGCACAAAAAAATAGTTGCAGGGCACTACGTTTGGATACAGGAAGTCAAAATATTCCTGCGCTATCTTTGTATCAAAAAAATGGATTTGAAATAATTGCTAGTGCTTCTAAAAAAGTTGGAGATGTAATTGCACACAAAAACCATCTTTTTCTCGAAAAGATATTGTAGTTCGTAAATTCCAGTTTGAAAAATTGAGAAAATCGGAGTTTGAGGAGCATCACCGTTATGATTAGAGAATTACGGAAAGTGGATATAAATAAAGTTGCAGAAATATGGTTAGATACAAATATAAAGACACATTATTTTATCTCTGCTCAATATTGGAAAAGTAATTTTGAGTTAGTAAAAGAACTTCTATTACAGGCAACTGTCTATGTTTACGAGGATAAACAGGAAATACAGGGTTTTATAGGGTTAAGTAACGAATACATTGAAGGTATTTTTGTTTCTGCCGAAATGCAATCTCAAGGTATAGGTAAAATTTTGCTAAACTATGTAAAGGGAAAAAGAAACAAATTAATCTTAAATGTATATCAAAAAAATACACGGGCAATATCCTTTTATCAAAGAGAAGGATTTGAGATTCAGTATAGCGGTTTGGATGAAGCTACTGGAGAAAAAGACTATGTAATGGCATGGCAGCAGAAATAGAAATTCAAGTTTTAGTGTTTGGAAAATTATGACTTAGTGTGCAAGTTGGGAGAAAATATGGTAACGGAAAAAGAGAAAAAAGCATGTCGATTTATTGCCGAATGGCTATAAGATTGTGAGACAGTCTCTGGTAGATGATCTGGAGGGCGAAAAAAAGGTATGTTGGGAGACAGAAATTTTGCAGGATGATGATAGTGGATTTACTTATGAAATCAGCAGGTGTCTGTATTTCGATACCTGTAAGGAACATGGCTATGCAGAGTTCTGCAAAGTATTTTGCAACCATGACTGGTATGCTTATGGAGTATTAAAGCATCATTCGAGATTTATCAGAAAATCGACGATTGCCGAAGATGGAACTGTATGTCATGATACAATCGAGAAAGTAACAGAGAAACATTTTTTATAAAACCGAAAAATTGATTATGGGAGGAAATTGAAAATGGCGAAAGAAGAGAGATTTGAAAAAATATATTCTCAGGGAGCATTAACTACTACTGAGATATGGGTGGATAAGGAAACTGGTGTGAATTATTTATATCATGCATGTGGGTATTCAGGTGGACTGACTCCATTGTTGGACAGAGATGGGAAACCAGTTATTTCTCAGGCTATAAATAGATGACCTTAGAAACAGCAACTGTTATGGTAAGTAACAGCATCGTCACAATATGTATATGGTCGATTGGTGTGTGCGGTAATATACTATATTCAGAAAAACAATTCAGGAGATTTTTATGAGAAGATCAGGTTGGACAAAATGGTTGATCGTGATTCCGGCAATGCTAGGCATTGTGTTGGTGACCTATGTGCGGTATACAACGGATATCTGGGGATTTGGTGCATTTATCTGCCAGCTGATTGCAATTTTGGAATTGGCTTATGGTCTGCGAATTGCGATGCTGGCACAGAATAGAAAGAAGTCCTATCGGTTAACACCGGAAGAACGACATGAGTATGCACGGTATTTATATGAGAAGCAATATCACCGTTACCCTGCTGTAGCGAATCAGATGCTTTTGGTTATGGCACGGATGAGTGTACTCCTTAACAATTATGAACGGGCTGCACAGGAGCTGGCAGATATTCGTATAGATAAATTCAATCCAGCACAGTTGAAGTTGTATTATTACCTGAAAGTGGTTACAGCAATGGCAGCAGGAGATGCGACAGGGATTCAAGAGAGCCAGATGTGTTACGCAGGGATTCCGGATACTAAATGCACATATCCGTCAAAAGCAGAGCTTGCTATGTGGATAGAGCAGAGAGCGGCAGCGCAGATGGCAGAGGCACTGAAGAAGGCAGTGCCGGATAAAAAAGAGCATCCGATACGGATCAGTATCATTACTTTGGTTCTTGCGTATAGTACCTTCTTCTATGGATTGTGGTATGGTATAAAACGTGATATGGGATATGAAGTGAGATATCGTTTCGCAGAAATATCGATTACTGTTATTACAATCAGTCTGGCGGTTCTTTTGATCTGGGGGATCGTGAGTTTATACAGACACAATTGCCAGGCATTATCCATACAATTCGGTAAAAACAAAGTGGCATTGATAATTGTCTATGGAGCTGCTGCGATATTTGCACTTTTGATTATTGGAATGAGTGGTCTGAGTGTAGTGTTCGGAATGGATGGAACAGAAACGGTGACTGGTTGTGACAGCAAATATACGTATATAACTGTGCAGGAAGATTATGGTGGTGAACGGAGATACAGAACCAATAATCCATTTGTTATGCAGAGTATGGATGGTCTGTGGTGGTCTTCGGATACAATAGATGAAGAAGATAATCAAGAAGAGGATACTACAGAATTACCGGATTTGGATACAGAGAATTCAACAGATTCAGAGGATATTCAGAGTGGAAATACCATAGAAGATTACGAGACAGAAGGGCAGCATGATGGTCTGACAATTCAAAATGCAATGCTGGCAGTTTATAATTACCTTCAGGAGCAGAATACACTTCAAAATATGGCGTTCAGTTACACGGCGAATGCAAAGGGAGAAGTCTATGCTGTCGTCAGCGAAACGCAGGAAACAAAGAACGGTAATACGGTAAATGTGAGATACTGTCTGTACGATAATGGTTCCAAGACAGATGCAGATGGTAATTCCTGCGAAGAACTGGTGTTAGAAAAAGTATATCCGGATGGCAATTACGAGACCGAATTGGTAGATTTTTATCTGGTAAATGCAGATACGATGCAGGTGACAGACGAACAGAAGAATACGTGGTAAAATAAATTCTGGGGAAGTAGGTGCATTGTATGACAATGAGAGAAAAAATAAAACTATTATCGTAAATGTTTCAAGCGGACTGGGTTCTTTTGGAAGTATGCAAAAGGACTCCAAGACATAAGAGGTGAACTGCGCTGATCCAGGTGCCACGGCAACAGATTTGAATGTCGACGGAGGAAAGCAAACAGTACAGGCGCAATCGTAAAACTTGCAATGATTGATAAAACCGGACTAACAGTAACTTTTATTAGTCGATTTGGAAATATGCCTTGGTAATCAACAATTCCGGTTTTACTGACTAAGAAAATGAGGAGGATTCATAATGAGTGAGAAAACAGAGATTACTTTTATGCAAACAAGACTAATCCGGCTTGCTTCAGAAGAGTGGCATTTACCTGTTGAACAGATTATCCACTTGTTTAAAGAAGCCGATGTTCTTGGATATATAGAAAAATGCTATGGGATTTTTCATTGTGAAGGCGATGAAGCTGTGCTTGAAGATATTACTGAATTTTTGCAAAGAAAGGGGATAGAGATTAGTGCTTGAGTTAAAAGATGGATTTGTTCTCTATCATGGAAGTTATTGTGAAGTAAAAGAGCCAGATCTTGCCAAATGTGCAAAGAGAAAAGATTTTGGACAGGGATTTTATTTAACCACATCAAAGGAACAGGAAGAAAGTTTTCTGAGAACCTCAATAGCCAAAGCCATCGCAACCGGAACAATTGAAGAGGGGCAGAAGTTTGGATATATTTCAACTTTTGAATTCAAACTTTCAGAAAATCTTGAAACGCATATTTTTGAAAATGCAGATGTGGACTGGTTACATTGTATCGCCGCTCACCGAAAGAAAAAAATGTTTATTGAGGTTGAACGTGAAATGGCAAAATATGATATCATTGCAGGAAAGATTGCGGATGATGCAACAAACGCTACTCTTACCGCTTATCTTGCGGGTGCTTTTGGGACTGCAGGTGATAAAGTAGCAGACGATTTCTGTATCAGACAGTTGCTGCCGAATAAATTGAAAGATCAATACTGCTTTAAAACTGAGGCAGCTATTGAGTGTCTGAAATTTGTGAAAGGTGAGAAGATATGGCTGAAGTAACAATTCCAAAGGAAAAAATGAATTATACAATCGACCTTCTGATCACTATGGTGACAGATGAAATCGCAGAAGAGACAGGCAAGGACAGAAACGAGGTATTGACAGATTTTTTGTGTTCAAAGACAGGAAAAGCACTGTATGATGAGAAGACAAAGCTGTGGTGCACTGGTCCGGCATATATAGCTGAACTGTATATGGAAGAATTAAAGAAATCCTGATATGGGATGTGAGTTTAAATTTATACGACAATGGTGACAAAGACTTTCATTCCAAGGAGCAACAATTAAATATTTCAAAAACGCTGAGGTCAGCATTTCCTAATCACAGGACAACGACCTCAGTTTTTTATACCCAGGAATCGGCATTCATGAATAAGCCGGTTCTTTTTGTTTACAGAAAAAAGAAGGAGTACAAGAAAATGAGCAGAGCAAAAAATCCAAAGTATGAATCCATGTCATTGGAGGAACTGAAGGCCAACATGGAAAAGAGCAGACAGGAACTGGAGGCAGCAATTCACCACAAAAACATTCTGGAGCAGCGGAAGAAGCTGGTAGAACGCAGGGAACGTTCCCACCGGCTGATTGTCAAAGGGGCAGAGTTTGAGAAAGTATTTCCGCTGTCCAGAGATCTGGAACAGGAAGACGTCCAGGACATGATGAATCAACTGCAGAACAGCAGTTACAACAAGAGTATTGTGCGGCAGGCTCATATAGCCGCCTTACACAAAGATCAACAGCAGATTGCAGAAGCAGTAAAAAAGACAGAGAAGGGAGATGACAGTTAATGGCACTGTATCATTTTTCAGTAAGGAATGTATCCAGAGGGAAAGGGCAGATGGTGGTCGCTTCCGCAGCCTATATTTCCGGGCAGAGGATTTTTGACAGTTATTACAACAAGATACACGATTATACGAGCAAGTCAGGTGTGATATTTACAGAAATCCTGACACCGGAGTATGTGCCAGAGCGTCTGACTGACAGGGAAACACTCTGGAACGAGGTGGAGCATGTGGAACGGAACAACAAGGCACAGCTTGCCTATTCGTTTGACATTGCACTGCAGAATGAATTGACACTTGAGGAAAATATCAGACTGGCAAAAGAGTTCTGCCAGGAGCAGTTTGTGGCACGTGGCATGATCGTGGATCTGGCAGTCCATGAGGGAAAAGCGGAAAATGAAGAAGAACCGGATAATCCCCATTTCCATGTGCTTGTCCCAATCCGTCCTTTTACAGAGGAAGGAATCTGGGGCAATAAGCAGAGAAGGGAATATATTCTTGATGAGGATGGAAACCGGGTGAAGGATGCCAAAGGAAAAGATATGTTCAATGCTGTTTCTACTACCGGATGGAATGATCCGGAGCTTTTAAAAGAATGGCGGCGGGCATGGACAGAGAAAGTAAATGGGAAATTCAGGGAGTGCCACATGGCATCCAGAATCGACCACCGTTCCTACAAAGAACAGGGGATTGACCTGATCCCGACCATCCATGAGGGATATGAAGTCCGGGCAATGGAGAAAAAGGGAATCAAAACGGTGATCGGAGAATTGAACCGGGCAATCCGGCAGTTTAACCAGATGTTTATTTCTCTGAAAGAATCCATTCAGTGGATGAAGACAGCTTATGAGGAAATGAAAGCAGAGCTGGATCGCAGGCAGAACCCGACACTGCTGGAAAGCCTGCAGGATTATTATGATAAAAAGACACAGGGCAGACCACCACTTCCCAATTTTTATGCGGAGATGAAACAGAGAGGTAAGAATCTCTCCAATTTACAGGAGTTTGCAAAATCCATCAGTTATCTTCAGACACATCAGATAGAAACGATGGATGACTTGCAGGAACGGATTGAGGAACTGAACGGTGTTGTTTCTGTCAGTAAAAAAGAAATTTCTGAAAAGCGGAAACAGTTAAAGGAACTTGAGAATCTGGAAAAGATGGCAGAGGTAATAAAAACAAATCAGCCATTGATTGATGAGTATAACCATTTCTATTTTCAGAAAAGACGGGAGAGATATTATCAGCAGCATAAAAAAGAAATCAATTATTACCGCAAATGTGAACGGGAACTGAAACAACATCTGGATAAAAATGGAAAAGTGCCAACTGCCAGATGGAAACGGGAGAAAGAAGAACTTCAGGCGGGGATCGAAGAGCTGAAAGCAGATAATCAGCCGTACCAGGAGGAACTAACTTTTGTGAAAAAGGTACAGAGCTGTGCGGATATTGCCAGACGTGACCGGGAAATGGCAGAAGCAGATACTTCCGGGCGTTCAGAAGAAAAAAGGGAGAAGCAGGTGAAGTTCCCGACATTTTACACAGTTCAGGCGAAAGAGATTCTTGAAGAAAACGGGAAAGCAGAGCAACAGCCGTTGAACCAGTCGGAGCAGAATCCAGAAAAGAAGACCTCTCTTCTGAGAAAACTGGATGAAAAAAAGAAAGAGTGTGCAGAGCGTGATGCAAAACAACAGGCAGTGAAGAAAAAGCGAAACTATGACATGAGTTTATAACAGTCTGTCAGCAGGACAGACGGGAAAGGATGAGCAAAATGCAGTATACAGAAGAACAAATTATAAGAGCAAATCAGACAGATCTTGTTTCTTTTCTGAGCGCACAGGGAGAACAACTAGGGAAAAGCGGAAAGGAATACCGTTGGAAAAAGCATGACAGTGTAACGGTATCCGGAAACCGGTGGTACAGGCACAGTCAGGGGAGGGGTGGCTATCCGGTGGATTTTGTGATGGAATTTTACAATGCCACATTTCCGGAAGCTGTCAAGATGCTAACCGGGGAGGAAGGCGAAGGCAGGAACAGTACCTGCCCCGCCCCGTCCCCTGACTTCCGATTACCAGAGAAAGAGGAAAATAATGATAGAATCATCAGATATCTGACAGAAAACAGAGGGATTGAAAAGAATATGGTGGAGGAATGGATCGGCAGTGGGGATATTTATGAAGAAAAGAAGCACCATAATGTGGTGTTTGTTGGCAGAGATGCAGACGGTATTCCAAGATATGCCCATTGCAGGGGAACTGGTGAAACAAAATACCGGGGAGATGTGGCTGAATCTGATAAATCTTACGGATTCTGTCACAGAGGGACGGATAATCAGTTGTTTGTGTTTGAAGCAGCCATTGATCTGCTTTCTTTTATCCAATTATTTCCCAAAGACTGGAAAAAGCGGAGCTACCTGAGTCTGGGTGGCATTTCCAGTGCGGCACTGATGGCTTTTCTTTCTGAACGCCCTCAGATTACTTCGGTTTTCCTGTGCCTGGATAATGACCATGCAGGGAATGAAGCCAGTGAGAAATTGGCAATAGAAATCCCGGACGGATACAGTGTCATCCGTCTGAAACCGTCCCGAAAGGACTGGAATGAAATCCTCTGTGATAAAAATGCAGACAGGAAGAAATCAATCATTGAAACAGTTACAATGAAAGTACCGGAGAAGGAAGAACTGGTGCCGATGTTGTGTTATGAAGACATTGAACAGACCAGTGTAGAATGGCTGTGGTTTCCCTATCTGCCATTTGGAAAACTGACGATTATTCAGGGCAATCCAGGAGAGGGAAAAACTTATTTTGCCATGATGCTGACCGCAGCCTGCACGAACCGTAAGACTTTCCCGAACATGGAAGAGATTGAACCTTTTAATGTGATCTATCAGACTGCAGAAGACGGTATGGGAGATACGATTAAGCCGAGGCTGGTGGAAGCAGGAGCAGACCTGAGTCGGGTGATGGTCATTGATGATACAGAGGAAGCATTGACGTTATCCGATGACCGTATTGAAAAAGCAATCCGTCAGAATCAGGTCAGACTTTTAATCATTGATCCGGTACAGGCTTTTATCGGTGCCGATGTGGATATGAACCGGGCAAATGAAGTCCGTCCGGTATTCCGGAAACTGGGAATGATCGCTGAAAAGACCGGTTGTGCGATTGTGCTGATCGGACATCTGAATAAATCTTCAGGGACACAGAGTACTTACCGGGGACTTGGTTCTATTGATATCATGGCGGCGGTGAGAAGCCTGCTTTTTATCGGGAAAGTAAAGAAAGACCCGACAACAAGAGTACTGATCCATGAGAAAAGTTCTCTTGCACCTCCAGGTGAGACGATGGCATTTAAACTTGGAGATGAAGAAGGATTCCGCTGGGTGGGAGCTTATGAGATTTCCGCAGATGATCTTCTGGACGGAAAGGAAGGAAAGCCGACAGAAACAAAACTGCAACGGGGAACGAAACTGATCTATGAACTGCTTGCAGACGGAAATGCAGTCACAATCCGGGAACTGGATGAAAAGGCAAAAGCACAGGGAATCTCCCAGAGAACCATGCGAGAAGCCAGAAGCCGGATGAAAGAAGAACTGGATTATCGGATGAATGAAAAGCAGGAAAATACCATTCGATTAAAAAAACAAGGGAGAATGGGTGACGGCAGAATTTTGGAGTGAACGGCAGGCTTTATAGATACCCTATCTGCCGTCTGCCGTCTGCCGGTGCAAGGCAATCAAACGGAAATAGCAGGTATCCATACAGAATAAGGATTGCTGTGAATCTGGAACAAAAATGAATTGTAATATGGCGGATATAATGGTATGATTATCCGGTAACAGCAATGTTACGGGGAAGCACCTGTGACAGGGTGTGGCTGCCTCCTGATATTTACAGACCGGAGCCTTTCGGGGTTCTGAGATGAAAGAAAGGAGGTGCGTGATATGACAGCTTATGAGATTATCTCAATATTCTTAGGCGTACTCAGTTTACTGATCGCTTTTGGTAGCCTGTTAATTGCGATTATTGCCTTTCTTGATCGGAAGAACAAGAGGAAATAAAAATGCCTATCCTGTCTGCCAACAGGATAGGCGGTGGTCGTAAGACCATTTAGTCAACTCAGGCGGCATCCACTTTGGAGTGGGTGCTTTTCCTATAACAAATGTACCACACATTCCTCTTGTTTTCAATGGGAAAATTAAAATATGCAGTTCATCTGACAGGGATTTATCCCTGTCTTTATTATATCCCCAATTTCTGAAATGTTAATACAAAAATTTTAATATATGTAACCAACAGTCTGGGCAGTTAATCTGTAAAAATGGATTAGCTGCTCTTTTTTTGCAAAAAATGGAGGTTTTACAATGGCAGTGAAGAAGAAAATTATCAACATCAGAGTATATTTTGACGGTGATCAGGACGCAAAAGAAGTGTTTGCAGAGGTGATCGCACAGAAAATACGTGACACGAAAACAAAAGATAAACTTGCAATAATGAAAGATAAGCAGTATAATGATTATGAGTTCAGTAATCTGAAATCTGCGTAGGATGTGCAAAGTAACGGAGGTATCAGATGAACAACAGATATATGAGTAACAATATAGAAAGAAATGCAACCTGGAGAGTTGGTGTATACTGCCGACTTTCCAAAGATGACGAATTGACCGGTGAGAGTGCCAGCATCTCCAACCAGAGAGACATACTGGTGAATTACTGTCAGTCACAGGGCTGGCAGGTGGTGGATGTGTTTCAGGACGATGGTTATACAGGATTGAACACAGACCGACCTGATTTGCAGAGACTTCTCAAAGCCTGTGAAAAAGGACTGGTGAATCTTGTAATTACCAAAGACCAGAGCCGACTGGGACGAAACCATGTACAGACAGGATTTCTGATGGAGGAGTTTTTCCCAAAGCATGGAGTAAGGTATATCGCATTATATGATAATGTGGATACCTTTGCCGGAGACAATGAGATTGCCCCATTTAAGAACGTGCTGAACGAGATGTATTCCAGAGATATTTCCAAGAAAGTCCATGCGTCCTATCACCTGCAGGCAACCAAGGGAAAGTTTACAGGTGTTGTTCCACCACTGGGATATCAGAAAGACCCGGAGGAAAAGGGACATCTCCTGATTGACGACGAGACAGCACCGATTGTCCGGAAAATTTTCCAGTGGGCGGTGGACGGTCATGGGATTAACTTTATATCCAGAGAACTGGAACGCCAGCAGATTCCCTGCCCGTCATGGTGGCACCGGAAACGGGGACTCCGCACCTATTACACAAAATGGGAAAAGAAAGACCCGGAAAATGGGAAATATGTATGGGATGAATCCTATCTGAAATCCCTGCTGATGAATCCCGTTTACTGTGGTGACATGGCTTCCCAGAAAAGGTACTACCGTTTCAAGATTGGCAATCAGGGAGATAAAGCTCCGGAGGACTGGATCACAGTCAGGGATACCCACGAAGCAATCATTCCGCAGGATGTATTTGATCTGGTACAGGCAAAGATGAAAGGCAGGAAACGCCAGACAGAACAGGGAGAATACAGCATGTTTGCCGGATTACTCCGCTGTGCAGAGTGTGGCGGTGCGTTGACGTTGAAGAAGACGCACACCAAAGACCAGCATGAAGTTTATACCTGTTCCACTTATATCCATAAGGGGAAAGCACATTGTACCCAGCACCGGGTGGACGCTGATGACCTGTATGATGCAGTCCTTACCAGAATCCAGGAATGTGCAAAAGCAGTTACCGGAGACGGAACAGAACTGGAAAACCGGGTAAAGGAGTTATGCGAGGAAGATACACAGGGACACAGGGAAAGTCTGGAGAAGCTGGTATCAAAGCAGAAAGACCGCCTGGAAACGTTAGACCGGCTGATTGCAAAACTGTATGATGACCTTATCAATGACAAGATTACAGAATCTGTTTTTGATAAGATGCTGGAGAAGACACAGAAGGAGCAGACAGATATCAAAAAGGAACTTTTCCAGAATGAGAGTGTGCTGAATACGGAAGAAAAACTGGATGCACAGTCCCAGCAGTGGATTGACGATATTAGCGAGTATGCGGACATCAAAGAACTGGATGCCAATCTTCTGAACCGGCTGATCAGTAAAATCGTTATCTCAGAACCGCAGGAGAAAGACGGAACAGAAAATTACTGCCGTACTCCTGAAACGGTCACAATGGAAATTCATTTCAACTTAAAACCAATACCGGAGCTTGGAACCATCGAAAGAGGTTCCGGCTCCCATAAATAAGAAAAATCTATCAAAATTTAATCTATTTTAATCTTTTCAAGGCTCATTTCGAGCAAATATTTTCTCATAAAAGACATAAAACAGCTGATGGCTGGTGCCGGAATCATGCTGCTGGGAACTACCCTGATTCCACAGCTGGCAACATTGTTCTCTTAAGAGGAGTGGTAGATGAACACCATCATTGAGAGAATTACGGAAGCGATAAAGGATATCCTGATCGGGCTTATCAAGTCATGTTTGGATAACATGTTCACGTCTGTCAATGAGCAGGTGGGAACCATAGCCGGGCAGGTGGGACAGACACCGCAGGGATGGAATGCAGGGATCTTTAATCTGATCCAGAACATTTCCCAGACAGTAATTGTCCCCATTGCGGGACTGATCATCACCTTTGTCTTGTGCTATGAGCTGATTACGATGGTAACGCAGAAAAACAATTTCCATGAATTTGAGACTTACAACATTTTCCTCTGGATTTTCAAGGCGTATGTAGCCATTTATTTGGTGACAAATACGTTCAATATCACGATGGCGGTCTTTGATGTTGGCCAGCATGTGGTCAACAATGCCGCCGGGGTGATCTCCGGGAACACAGCGGTGGATGCATCAGAAGCAGTCGCAAGGATTGTGGATGCACTGGAAGATATGGAACTGGGGGATTTGTTCCTGCTATCCATGGAAACGCTGTTGATCAGTATTACCATGCGGATTCTGTCGATCATCATAACCGTTATTTTGTACGGAAGAATGATAGAAATTTACCTTTATACTTCCATAGCACCAATTCCGTTTGCCACCATGACCAATAAGGAATGGGGCAATATCGGAAACAACTATTTAAAAGGCTTGTTCGCACTGGCATTTCAGGGATTCTTCATGATGGTCTGTGTGGGAATTTATGCAGTTTTAGTAAATGCAATGACCATATCCAGTGACCTTCATGCAGCAATGTTTTCAGTAGCGGCGTATACCGTGATTCTTGCATTTTCATTATTCAAGACCGGAAGCCTTAGCAAATCAATATTCAATGCCCACTAACGGGCAGGAAAGGAGCGCATACCATGGCGTATGTACCAGTACCAAAAGACCTTACCAAGGTCAAAACAAAAGTAGCGTTAAATCTGACAAAGCGGCAGTTGATTTTCTTTTCACTTGCCGCAGTTGTGGGAATTCCGTTTTATCTGTTCATGAGAAAACCAATCGGTTCCAGTATCGCTGCCATTCTGATGGTAACGATCATGCTTCCGTTTTTCTTCATGGCGATGTATGAAAAAGACGGGCTTCCCTTTGAAAAAGTGGTGGCAAATATCATTCGACAGAAGTTTATATGTCCAGCGGTAAGACCATATAAGACAGAAAATTTTTATCAGGAGATTTCCACCCTTGTAAAAAAGGAGGGTGTGCCGGATGGCAAAAAAGACAAAGCAGGAGGCTCAGCAGGAGCGTCTGTCCCTGGCGGAAAAAAGAAACCGTCAGGAAAGAAGAAACAAAAAAAGCAGAAAAGAAAGAGAACAGGAAAAGCGTAGGAAGAAGCAGGAACGGGATCGTAGGAAACAGAAAAACATTCCTACAACTGCACAGCAGAGTATTCCGTATATTCGGATGCTGCAGGATGGTATCTGCCAGGTGACAAAGACCTTTTTCTCTAAGACAATTCAGTTTTATGACATCAATTATCAGCTGGCTTTAAATGAGGATAAGACCACGATATTTGAGAATTACTGTGATTTTTTAAATTACTTTGATTCTTCCATCAGTGTGCAGCTGTCCTTTATCAATCAGCAGGTGGATGTGGCTGAATTTGAGAAAAGTATTGATATTCCGGATCAGAACGATGACTTCAATGCCATTCGTGAGGAGTACCGGACCATGTTAAAAAATCAGCTTTCCAAGGGAAACAATGGTCTGGTGAAAACCAAGTATATCACTTTTGGAATCGAAGCAGAAAGCCTGAAGGTGGCAAGACCAAGGCTTGAAAGGATTGAAGCCGATATCCTGAACAACTTTAAAGTTCTGGGAGCACAGGCACATTCCTTAAATGGTCTGGAGCGACTGGAGATTCTGTATCATGTGTTCAACCAGGATCGGATTGAACCATTTAAGTTCCAGTACAAGATGCTGCCGGAAACAGGATTAAAGACCAAAGACTTTATTGCACCAACTTCCTTTAACTTTTCCAAGAATCAGACATTTCTGATGGGAAAGACCATGGGAAGCGTGAGTTATCTGCAGATCCTGGCACCGGAGCTTACAGACCGGATGCTTGCAGATTTCCTGGATGTGGATGACAGCATCAATGTCAATATTCATATCCAGTCCATTGACCAGAGTTCTGCGATCAAGATGATCAAGAGCAAGATTTCAGATTTGGATAAGATGAAGATTGAAGAGCAGAAGCGGGCGGTACGTTCCGGGTATGACATGGATGTGCTTCCATCGGATCTTGTGACCTACGGGGAAGAAGCAAAGAATCTGCTGGAAGATTTACAGTCCAGAAATGAGCGTATGTTTCTTGTGACAGTGTTGGTGATGAATACCGCAAAGAAGCGTCAGAAGCTGGATAACAATATCTTCCAGGTACAGGGTATCGCACAAAAATACAACTGTTCCTTAAAACAGCTGGACTATCAGCAGGAAGCAGCATTGATGTCCTGTATTCCACTGGGAGTCAATCGAATTGAGATTCAGAGAGGGCTTACCACATCGGCAACAGCGATCTTTGTGCCATTTACGACACAGGAACTGTTCCAGGAAGGGGAAGCTCTTTATTATGGATTGAATGCATTATCCAACAACATGATTATGGTTGACCGGAAGCGTCTGAAGAACCCGAATGGACTGATTCTTGGTACACCTGGTTCCGGTAAATCCTTCTCAGCAAAAAGAGAAATTACGAACTGTTTCCTGATTACGGAGGACGATATTATTATTTGTGATCCAGAAGCCGAGTATTATCCACTGGTGCAGGCACTGCACGGACAGGTCATCCGGATTTCACCGGTATCAGACCAGTATATCAATCCGATGGATCTGAACCTGAATTATTCAGAGGAAGATAATCCGCTGTCCTTAAAGGCAGATTTTATTCTGTCCCTGTGTGAACTGATTGTCGGTGGAAAGAATGGACTGGAACCGGTAGAAAAGACGATCATTGACCGTTGTGTGCGGCTGGTCTATCAGGAATATCTCGCTGATCCGGTGCCAGAGAAGATGCCGATACTGGAGGATTTATATAATCTGTTGCGGAAACAGGAAGAGCCGGAAGCACAGCGTCTGGCAACTTCATTGGAGATTTACGTTACAGGTTCCCTAAATGTATTTAATCATCGCACAAATGTGGACATCAACAACCGTATCGTATGTTTTGATATCAAGGAGCTTGGAAAACAGCTGAAGAAGATCGGGATGCTGATTGTGCAGGACCAGGTATGGAACCGAGTGACGATCAACCGTTCCGCTCATAAATCCACCCGTTACTATGTGGATGAATTCCATCTTCTCTTAAAAGAAGAACAGACAGCAGCCTACAGCGTGGAAATCTGGAAGCGATTCCGTAAATGGGGCGGTATTCCGACAGGAATTACCCAGAACATTAAGGATCTTTTAGCTTCCAGGGAAATCGAGAATATTTTTGAAAACTCTGATTTTATCTATATGCTCAACCAGGCATCCGGTGACAGGCAGATTCTGGCTAAACAGTTGAATATTTCACCAACCCAGCTGTCTTATGTAACCAACAGTAATGAGGGTGAAGGACTTCTGTTCTATGGAAATGTGATTATTCCGTTTGTAGACAGATTCCCGAAGAATTCCCTTTATAAGATTATGACAACCCGCCCGGAGGAAACAGCCGAAGCAGGGTAATACAGGAGGAGTAAAACAATGTTACAGGTAATTTCATATGGATTGACATTTTGTGGCGGTGCTGTATTTGGCATCGCTATTCTCTGTTTATTACAGGCAGGGAAAGGGTATCCGAAGAAGGAGGAGTAATCAGTGGCAGAACAGAGAATGAAAGTCAGGGATAAGAAAGTCCAGAAAATGACCAAGGATGGTCTGGTGGAAGAAAACCTGACGGATAAATCTTCTGTTCGTGTCAGTAACCGTGCCAGTGATGTGCAGATGGGAGGAAAACAGGGGGAAAAAGAAGTAAGCCTTGTGGATAAGTCTTCCCGCCAGTCTGAACGGAGTGGGAAAAATATTCGTCCCTCTGTGCAAAAATCCAGAGATGCACCGGAACTGATACGGGCAGAGAAGCAAAGTGAGGATCTTGGACAGAGTAGAAAACAGCAAAATAGAAAAAGAATCCGTGCTGAAGTCGGAAAAGAATCCAGACTTGCAGAAAAATCCGAAGCCGGACAGTCAGGGAGACTGAAAGAAAAACGTGCGGATCTATCAGAAAACAGAGGAGACAGCCGGAGAAATCAGACCGGTGGTAGCAAAAAGCCAAAACAAAAACAGCGTTTGAAGTTTGCTTATGAGGAAACTGGTGCTTCTGTGAAAAATGATAAAGATATGGAGAAATTGAACCAGATGGATACGGATGGAGTCAATTTCCGACATCAGAAACAGAAGGAAAAAGCCAAAAAGTTTTCTTATGAGGAAGCAAAAAAGAAGAAGGAAGCAAAGCAGCATTCCAAGAAGGCACAGGTCTATCAGGCAAATGATGGAGAAGCTCCTGGAAAGAAGAAATCCCGCTTGAAGTTTGGCGAAGGGGAATCTGTGAAAACAGAAAAAACTTCTGTTGTCAAGAAAGCAGGAAGTGCAGCTTCCGCAGCATTGCACCGTGAGATCAGCAAAAATGAAGACGATAATGCGGCGGTAGAAGGTGCCCATAAGTTAGAAGAAAGCGGCGAAGGTGTTTACCGGCTGGAACAGAGAAGTGCCAGACGCAGGAAACAGAGGGCATTCAGAAAAAGAAGCAGACTTGAAAGACAGGAAGAGAAACAGACACAGGCGGCAGCCCGTCAGGAACAGAAGAAACTGAAAAAACAGATTCAGAAGCAACAGATCAAACGGGATTATGCCAAAGCGAAGCGAAGTGAACAGACAGTAGGAACAGCTACAAAAGGTACGATTGATTATATCAAGAAGATTGGCGGCAAAGTCACCAACTTTTTTAAAGAAAACCGGAAGGTGTATATCAGTGTAGCAGTTCTGATCGGATTGATGTTTCTGATCATAACGAATGTCACGTCATGCTCTGCAGTGTTTTTACAAAATGTGATCACTTACACCGGAACCAGTTATCTGTCATCGGATCAGGCAATCCGGGAAGCGGAACTGTATTACACACAGCTGGAAGCTAATCTGCAGGAGCGGATCAACAATATGGAATCTGAAGAACCAGGACATGAGGAATACCGATATAACATCGGACCTATTGAGCATGATCCGTTTATCCTGATTAGTTATCTGTCTGCAAAGTATGAAGAATTTACTTTTGAACAGGTCAAGCCGGAGCTGGACGCCTTGTTTGCAGAGCAATATCATTTAACTACTGAAGCAGTCAATGAGACTGTAACGGAGACAGCAACAGTAAGAGTTGGAGAATCTTTGGGACAGGTTGTGACCAGTGGATATTGTAACTGTCCAATCTGTTGTGGTATTTGGAGCGGAGGACCGACTGCCAGTGGAGCATATCCAACTGCCAATCATACCTTAGCGGTAGATGCTTCCAATCCGTTTGTTCCAATGGGAACAAAGGTAGTTATGAATGGTGTCGAATATACCGTAGAAGATACCGGAGCTTTCGCAAGATACGGTGTACAATTTGATGTCTATTATGACAGTCATGCGGCAGCATCTGCACATGGACATCAGACCTGGGAATGTTATCTTGCAGATGATAACGGAAGCAATGAAGTCGAAGTGACCAGAATCAGAGATGTGGACACGCTGAATGTAACATTGACCAGTGGAAACCTGATGTCAATCTGTCAGGACAGGTTGGGATTTTTCCAGAAAGAACTGTTCAGTGCCTACAACGATACCAAAGGCAACCTGCAGATGTTTGCAACACCGGTTGATTTTAACTGGTATTCCAGTGTGACCAGCTATTATGGATATCGGATTCATCCAATATCAGGAGCAAATCAGTTACACAATGGTATGGATATCGGAGCACCGGAAGGGACAAAAGTAATGGCAGGGCTGACCGGAACGGTTACAACTTCTGCTTATAACGACAGCTATGGCAATTATGTTGTAATCAAGGACAGTAAAGGCTATGAACTGCGGTATGCACATTTAAGCAGCCGGAGTGTATCTGCAGGTGCATCCGTCACGAAAGGTGATGAGATCGGTCTTGTAGGAAATACCGGAAATTCTACAGGAAGCCATCTTCACATTGAACTTTTGAAAAATGGAGAGCGGTTAAACCCGATCTTTTATCTGGAAACAGGAGAAGGGACAGGCTTTGGTGGTAATGAATATACCAGTGAAGCAGCGCAACGTTTACTGGAAGAGGCTGCAAAATATCTTGGAACACCGTATGTGTGGGGCGGATATTCCCCAAGTGGATTCGATTGTTCCGGATTTGTCAGCTACTGTCTGGTTCATTCCGGGGTAAGAAATACGGGAAGGCTGACTGCACAGGGACTGTACAACATTTGTACGCCAGTATCCCAGTCAGAAGCACAGCCAGGAGATCTGATCTTCTTTACCGGAACCTACGATGCAGGAGAACCAGTAACGCATATTGGAATCTATGTGGGCAATGGTCAGATGATCCATTGTGGGCATCCGGTTCAGTACACGTCCATCAACTCTCCATACTGGCAGAGCCATTTCTATGGATTCGGGCGATGGTAAGGAAAAGGGCGTTATAACAGCCGCCCGGAAAGGAGAAGAGATGAAAAGTCTTGAAAAAGCAACGGCAGATTATGAGAAAGCCAAGGAAAAAATGGAAGCATCTAAAGCCAGATATGAAGCAGATTTAAAGCGGTTCAAGGCTGCGGAGATTGCAAAAACAGAAGCAGAAAATCTGGAAATTGTAAGAATTATCCGTGCAATGGATATGAGTATTCCGGAATTGGAAGCTTTTAAAAAGAAAATGAAAAATGAGTTGCCCGGCAGGGTAGAAATACAGAAGGAGGAAATAAAAGCCGATGATGAATCTGGAAAAAATGAAACAGAAGAAGAGAACAAATACTAAAAACAGGGTAAAAAAGAGTCTGCTTGCAGCAACGACATTTCTTTGCCTGACAACACCTTTGCTCCAGACACAGACTGCTTATGCAGCTGAGAATACCACGCCTGCAATCACGATTGAGAAACCGGATGGCTGGAAACAGGGAGAAACAACCATTGCTGTTACGGTAGATGCCAGCCATATGCCGGAAGGTTTCTCAATAGCAAAGATTGAAGCAAAAGCAGGAAAAGATGGAAGCTGGCAGGATGTAACTGGAAGCGGAAGTATCACGATCACAGGAAATCAGACAGTGTATGTGCGTGTGACAGATGGTGATGGAAAGGTGTATGAGCAGAATCGTTCTATTAAGTGTTATGACACGGAAAAGCCGACACTCTCTGCTTCCCTGACAGATGGTGTGCTGACGATTCAGGGGAATGATACAGTATCCGGGATTACTGCAGTAACAGTTAATGGCACCACTTATACAGATCTGAAGGATGGAATGCTGAGAGTGCAACTGACACAGAAAGATTTTACTACAAAACAGATTGAGATTACGGTAACAGACGGTGCCGGAAATACTTCTGAAAAGTATGTGTTGCAGAATCCTTATTATGAATGGGCAAAGAAGCAGGCAGAGAAACAGAAAACCTCCAGTGACAGCAATGGTGCAATGGCAACTACGACCAGTGCAGATGCAACGGGAACTGAAAAAACAACGACTTCTCCGCTTCCGCAGGATGCACAAGCTTCTGAGCCAACAGATGCAAAAGGAACTGTGGATGATCGGACAGTGACAGGTATTGAGGAACAGCTTAATAAAGAAGGCGAGACAGCAGATTCTGTTACTAAAACAGCTACGGAAGGCACAAAAGAGTTTTATACCATTTCAACTAAGAGTGGTAAGATTTTTTATCTGATCATCGACAATTCAAAATCTCAGGATAATGTGTATTTCCTTACAGAAGTCAGCGAGAAAGATCTGATGAACTTCACACTTTCTGATTCCGTGACACTTCCGGAAGTAGATACTGTTTATGCAGAACCAGAGAAACAGGCTGAAGAAGAAAAGCCGGAAACAACTGAGACAGCTGAGAAAGATAAGGTAGAGGATGAAATCCAGATGCCAGAAGATAAAAGTCCATTTGGAACGTATCTTCTGATTGCACTGGTTGCAGTAGGAGCTGCGGCAGGAGGATATTACTTCAAAGTCTATAAACCAAAGCATGAATATGATGACGAGGATGAGATGGAAGAGGATGAAGATGAATCCGAAGATTCAGAATCTGAAAAGCGGGAAGTAGACGATGCAGATGAGCAGGAAGAAAGTATAGAACCAGAAATCCTGAGAGACGAGGATTTTGATGATGCTGTGCTGGAAGATGAAGAAGAGGAGCAGGAGTAAATGAAGTTAGTGATTGCAGAAAAGCCATCGGTTGCGATGGCACTGGCTTCCGTGATTGGAGCCAGAACAAGAAAAGATGGCTACGTGGAAGGAAACGGTTATCTCGTTTCCTGGTGCGTAGGACATCTGGTTGGATTATGTGATGCATCAGAATACGATGAAAAATATAAAAAATGGAGATATGAAGATCTGCCGATTGTGCCGGAATGTTGGAAACACAGGGTATTGGAAGGCACGAAAAAGCAGTTTGGAATCTTGAAAAAACTGATGCGAGATTCCAAAGTAGATGAAGTAATCTGTGCTACAGATGCCGGGCGGGAAGGAGAACTAATCTTCCGTCTGGTGTATGAGCAGGCAGGATGCAAAAAGCCGATGAAGCGGCTCTGGATCTCTTCCATGGAGGAACAGGCAATTAAAGATGGATTTGCGTCATTAAAAGACGGTTCGTGTTATGACAGTCTCTATCAGTCAGCACTTTGCAGGGCAAAGGCAGACTGGCTGGTGGGAATCAATGCGAGCCGTCTTTTTTCCGTTCTGTATAACCAGAATCTGAAAGTTGGAAGAGTACAGACACCAACACTTGCCATGATCGTGGATCGAAATCAGAAGATCAAGGAATTTACCAAAGAAAAATATTATATGGCTCATATCAAGTTTGACGAGATGGATGCGGTCACAGAGCATTTTCAGAAAAAAGAAGATGCAGATAGAGTGGCTGCGGACTGTATGGAGCGTATGTGCGAAGTGGAAAAGGATGATGTGAAAGAAAAAACGGTCCGTCCTCCGAAGCTCTATGATTTGACCACTCTGCAGAGGGAAGCAAACAGAATGTTTGGTTATACCGCACAGCAGACATTGGATGCCGTGCAGGAGATGTATGAGCAGAAGCTGGTCACTTATCCGAGAACAGACAGCCAGTATCTGACAGATGAGATGGGAGAAAGCACTGAAACACTGATTCAGATGTTACTTGGGAAAATGCCTTATGCTGAAGGTCTGGAATATCACCCAGACGTGAGTAAGGTATTAAATTCAAAGAAAGTATCCGATCACCATGCGATTATCCCAACCATGGAAGTAGCCAAAGCAGATATTGGTGAACTGAAAGAACGAAACCGCAAGATTTTGTATCTGATCAGTGCCAGGGTTCTGACAGCAACTGCAGATCCTTATATTTATGAAAGCCATAAATGCCAGATCACCTGCAATTATCATACGTTTTATCTCACAGCAAAGAAAACAAAGCAGGAAGGATTCAAGGCGATCGAAAATAAATTGAAACAGTTCTTTGGCGTAAAGATTGAGAAAGAAGAGCCGGAGCTGGATATCTGGGCAGGCAAGCATTACGGTCCCTGTGATTCTTTGGTATCGGAGCATTTCACACAGCCACCGAAACAGTACACAGAAGATACCCTGCTTTCTGCGATGGAACGTGCAGGGAATGAAGAACTGACCGAAGATACAGAAAAGAAAGGACTTGGTACTCCGGCAACAAGGGCAGCAATCATTGAAAAACTGATTCAGTCTGGTTTTGTGAAAAGGGAAAAGAAAAATCTGGTGCCGACAGATGATGGTAATGTATTGATTACAGTTCTGCCAGATGAGATTAAATCTCCGAAGATGACCGCAGAGTGGGAAATGGCATTGAATCACATTGCCCAGAATACAGAGACAGCAGATGAATTCCTAAATGGGATTACAGAACTGATGCAGGAACTGGTTGCCAGGTATCAGGGAATTTCAGAAGAAAAGAAAAATCAGTTTCAGGGAAAGGCAAAAGGAGAAGTCATTGGCAAATGTCCCCGATGTGGAGCAGATGTCCAGGAAGGGAAAGTAAACTTTTACTGTTCTGACCGGAACTGTACTTTTACCTTATGGAAGAATGATAAATTCCTTGCGAGTCAGGGAAAAAAGATGGATAAGACGGCAGCAAAGAAGTTCCTGTCTAAAGGAAAAATCCATTATAAGGATCTGGTATCAAGAAAAACAGGGAGACAGTACGAAGCAACTGTGGAGATGGTTGATCCCGGAGAGGGAAATGTACAGTTCAATCTGATTTTTCCACAACGATAAGTAGTGTATTGCAGGCAGTCTAAGGACTGTCTGTTTTAATACAAATATATGAAAGAGAGGACCTTAGCATGAAGAAAAAAGGTAATTTTAGAAAAGTAGTATCTGGCTTGCTGGCAGGCATGACAATGCTTAGTACAGTGCTATCTCCGATGACGGCATATGCAGCGGAGATCCAGCCAGAGGAGAAACCTCCACTTTATGAGGAAGTGAAAGACCTTCTGGATGAAGATGAGGTGGTGACTGCCAAAGATTATGAAATCGAAACAGGCAGTGTATTTAATGTGAAATCAGATTATACCGGACTGGAAATCAAGGATGATAACAAGGTTAAAGTCACATTTGAGGAAGCAAAGAATGATAAGAATGAGGATTTTACGACAGATCATGCGGACACTTACAAAGCGGTCTATTATGTGGAACCGGTAAATCAGGAGCATCCGAAGTACCAGATCAGCCGAAAGCTGATTGTGCGTGAGAAAGAAACAGAAGTGCAGACAGAAACTGCAGGGAGTGAAGCAGTAACCGAATCAGAAACAGCTGGCAGTGAACAGCAGACAGAGGAAACGGAGAATTCAGAAGCAGACTCGGAATTGCTTCCAACAGAGGAAGTGACGGAAAGCGAGATAGAAGAATTTGATTCTCAGGCAAGCGAACTATTACCGGATATGGAAGAAGATACTGAAAATACAACGGATTCGGAAACAGGTCTTACAGTATCGGATGCAATGGAGCAGGCGGAAGAGGAAGGAATTGATTTATACGCCATGGAAGCTGGTGAAACAGTCACTTTTATGGCAAAGACAAGTGCAAGAAGTGTACAGAAAGTATCTGTTACAAGAGGAACTCTGTATCGTTATGCGGATTATGGTTATGGTTCTTATCTTACCTATCAGTATACGGTTCAGTTTGGAAATGTATCTGCGACTGCTTACTGTGTACAGCCATCAAAACCGGGACCAGGAACAGGTAATTACACGATTAGTAAAGTCGGAGATGGAAAAACATTAGCTAAGGTATGTTATTACGGAACCAAGGCAGCAGGAGATGAAGGATTCTTTACAGAAGAGAATGGTTATGGAAATCTTAGTGCTGGAGCAAAATTCATTCTTGTTCATCTGGCGGCTTCTTATGCTAATGGAAGTGGCGACGCTTTTTCCGGAGCGAATAGTACAGCCAAGAATTTAGCAATGAAATTGTATAATTATTGTGTTTCACAGCCAGAAATACCGGATGTAGCAATGTCATTTTCTGATGGAGATGTAAAAGCTTATGTGGATGGCAATTCACAGAGAACCAAAGATATTACATTCAAAGCAGATAAGCTACAGACAATTACGATGAAGCTTCCGTCTGGTGTGAAACTTCATAATCTAAGCACAGGCACAACAAGTAAAGCTGGTGCAAGTGTAGAAATTTGCGGAGGAACAAAGTTTTATCTTTCTGCACCACTGACACAGGTGAGTGACGTGGCACAGAGCTGGTCTTCTACAATGAAGGGAAGTATTACAAAAGATTACTCTGCTTATAAAATCACCACCGGATCTGACACGCAGGATCTTGCGTTGGTATTTGGTGAAGGTGTGACAGATGAAAAATATATTGATTTCAAAGTGTCTTGGATTGAACAGGCTACGATCGAAATCGTAAAGAAAGACGATACAGCGGATGTCAATCTTGCAGGTGCAGTATTCGGTGTATACAGCGATGAGGCATGTACAAAGCTGATCACTCAGATGCCGGCAACAGATAAGAATGGAAAATCCTCTGTTACGATCATCAAGACACAGGATACCGTTTATCTGAAAGAGATCACAGCGCCACAGGGATATGTAGTAAATGCAACGGCAACAAATGTGAAACTGGTAGCAAGTAAGACCTCGGCTGTGACCGTGGAAAACAAGGAGCAGCTGGCAGAGCTTACCATTTACAAAGAAGGTCAGGTTCTTATCGGTGCAGAAGTCAGTGAGAGTGGAACCGTATTCCAGTATGAGAACCGCAGACAGAAAAATGCAGTATATAACGTGTATGCCGGAGCGGATATCGTAACTGCTTATGGCACAAAAGTGTACAGCAAAGGTGACTTGGTAAAAGAAAATCTGACAACAGGTGAGAATGGTTCTGTCACACTGAAAAACCTGCATCTTGGAACCTATGTGGTAAAAGAAGCAAAAGCACCGGACAATTTCTATAACGGCAGCGAAGAAAAGCCAGTGACTCTGACCTATGCCGGACAGAATAAAGAAGTTGTATTTGCAGATGTGACTTTTAACAACGAGAGACAGAAAGCAGATGTTTCCGTAGTAAAACAGGATAAAGACACCAAGAAACCACTGAATGGCGGTATTTTTGCTCTGTATGCATCCGATGATATTAGAAATGCAGACGGAACCGTTGTTGTGAAAAAAGGAACACTGATTGAGAAAGCAACTACTGGAGCAGATGGGAATGCAAAATTCACAGCGGATCTTCCGATTGGATATTCCTATTTTGTAAAAGAAGATCAGGCACCGGAAGGCTATGTAAGAAATACAGAAGATGTGTATACGTTCAAGTTTTCTTACACCAATGATAAAGAAGCAACCGTATCTTTTGCCCATACCTTCAGTAATGACCGTGTGACAGCAAAGATCAATTTATTCAAAGTTGATAAAGAAACAGGAAAAGCAGTACCGCAGGGAGATGCCACACTGAAAGGTGCAGTTTATGGTCTGTATGCCCGTGAAGATATTGTGCATCCGGACGGAGCAACCGGAACTATTTATAAAGCAGGAGAACAGATAGCATCTCTTACAACAGATGACAAAGGACAGGCTTCTGTAAATGGCTTGTATCTTGGCAAATATTATATCAAAGAGATTACACCTCCGACCGGATACCTGGCAGATACAGAAGAGCATGATCTTACGTGCAGTTATGAAGGAGATATGACAGCAGAAGTGAAAAGAGAGTGCACTTCCAGTGAGCAGGTCATCAAGCAGCCATTCCAGATTATTAAAGCAGCCAACAATGGAAAGACAGATGCAGATCTGTTATCCGGAGCTGGATTTACAGTTTATCTGAAATCTTCCCTTACAAAGAAAGCAGATGGCAGTTATGATTTTGATTCTGCAAAACCAGTAGTGAGTGGAGAAAAAGGAGCAACTGAGATTTTCACAGATGAAAAAGGGTATGCCTGCAGTATTCCATTACCATTTGGAAGCTATATCGTGCGTGAGACAACAACACCGCACAACTACAAGCCAGTCGATGATTTTGAAGTGAATATCACAGAGCATCATCCAAATGAGCCACAGATCTGGCGAGTGCTTCTGGATGAAGAGTTTAAGGCAAAACTGAAAATCGTGAAAAAAGACGATGAAACAAAGAAATCCGTCCTGATTGCAGGAACAGAATTTAAAGTGTACGACCTGGACAACAAGAAGTATGTGGAACAGGTAACAACTTACCCAGTGACAACAACCCATAAGTCCTATTTTACGGACAGCCAGGGATATCTGATCATGCCGAAGAATCTGAAGATCGGACATTACCGCATTGAGGAAGTCAACGCACCGGAAGGGTACACAATCAACAAGAACTATGTAGAGATTGCGGTGGATGCAAACACAGCATACCAGATGGATTCTGAGAGCGGAGATGCCATTATTACGGTAGATTACGAGAACCATCCGGTAAAAGGAAAGCTGACGATCTATAAAAAAGGTGAAATGCTGACCGGATTCAAAAAGGATTTTGTTTATGAAGAAAGATACCTTAAGGGTGCGGAATTTAATGTCTATGCAGCTGAAAATATCTATACACCGGATTATCAGAAAGATGAAAACGGAAACAGACAGCTGATCTATGCAAAAGATGCACTGGTAACAACGGTAACGACTGGAGAAGACGGAAAAGCAGTTGCAGAGAATCTGCCGCTTGGTTCTTACTATGTGGTAGAAAAGACTGCACCGGAAGGATTCGTACTGAACCATGACAGATCAGAAGTCGCATTTGTCTATGCCAATCAGGATACACCTGTGATCGAACAGGAAGTGACTGTTGGCGATGACCGACAGAAAGTTGCAATCCAGGTAGAAAAACAGGATGCAGAAAATGGTGCAACCGTAGCAGGAGCTGTCTTTGGTATCTATAACAAAGCGGATATCAAGGCAGATGGAAAAGCAATCGTGAAAGCAGACACACTCTTACAGGAAATGACTTCTGATAATGATGGTCTTGCGGCATGTACGCTGGATCTGCCACTTGGACAGTATTATGTGAAGGAGTTAAAGGCACCGGCGGGATTTGTATCCTCTGATGAAGTTCTGAATCTGGATGCTTCTTACCAGGGACAGGATGTGAAGACAGTAAAACTGAAAACTGTGAAAAAGAACCAGCCGACAACAGTAGAAATCACGAAATCTGATGTAACAACAGGTGTGGAGCTGGATGGGGCAAAACTCACCGTTCTTGATAAAGAAGGAAATGTTGTGGATCAGTGGACGTCTGTAAAAGATCAGCCACATGTGATCAAACGCCTGACAGTTGGAGAGGAATACACTCTTCGTGAGGAAATGGCACCTTATGGATATCTGAAAGCAACGGATGTGAAGTTCACTCTGGAAGATACCGCCGAGATTCAGAAAGTAGAGATGAAAGATGAAGTACCGACAGGACTTCTGATCATCAACAAAAATGGAGAGTTTTTGGATAAGGTAACACTTTTGGATCATGTAAAAGGTACCGTGGAGCATCTTTTTGAGTATGTAACCGGAAGCCTTACAGATGTGACGTTCGATGTATTTGCTGCGGAAGATATCAAAGCGGCAGATGGTGTCAGTGAAGATTATTTCAAAGCAGATGAAAAAGTGGGAACCATTACTACAGATTCCAATGGTATTGCACAGATGGGAGATCTCCCGGCTGGAAAATACTATGTGAAGGAAGTAAAAACAGCCCATGGTTATGTGCTGGACAAAGAGCCGAGATATGTTGATCTTTCTTACCGTGATCAGGACACACCAGTCATCACTTATGATGAGAAATGGCAGAATGCCCGTCAGAAAGTAAAGATTACGGTTCTGAAGAAAGAAAAGGATACAGAACGTGTCCTTGCAGGTGGTGTCTTCGGTCTTTATACCAGTGAAAATATCAAAAATGCAAAGGGCGAGGTACTTCTTGAGAAAGACAGTCTGATTGAGCAGCGGGTAACGGATGAAAAAGGACAGATCACTTTTACGGCAGATCTTCCGGTAGACGGAAAATACTATGTGAAAGAGATCTTTGCACCGGACGGATTTGTTACAACAGATGAAGTACAGGAATTTACCTTTGAATATGCTGGAGAAGACCAGGCAGAAGTAAGCTACGACTTTACTTTTGAAAATCAGCCAACCACAGTAGAGCTGACCAAAACAGACCTGACAACAGGCAAAGAACTTCCAGGTGCACACCTGAAAGTAACGGATTCAGATGGCAATACAGTAGATGAATGGACTTCTACGGAAGAATCCCATGTGATCAAAGAACTGGTTGTTGGTAAGGAATACACCATGACAGAGACAAAACCGGCAGATGCGGAATTAAGACTGGCTCTCTGTCTGACGACTATAACTTGATTGTGCTTTATCAGCAGCACGGAAAAGAGTTTTTGATATGCAGTTTAGGCTCTCAGTCCGATTCCTCTCGTTATGACGATGTGAATTTTATTCTGAAAACGATTGATGAATCGTATTATCTCACGCAATAAATCTTATGTTGTCCAAGACAAAAAAACTAACCAAGGGGGGTGATAATATCGGACGAATCGTACAATTTTTTATAACTGTGTTCTTGACATTAAGGACACTTTTGCATAATGTATTAACTGAAGCCACTTGTGAATACTCCTTTTGTGTTTTTCTTCGCAGTTAATACATTAAAGGACACAAGTGTTTTTTCAATATGGTGTTGTTAATTTATGGTGTTAGGCTTCCACCATTATGCCAGAAGCCTCATATAAATTTATTGGGAAGAGTTACCGATCAAGTTTTCTCAGAATCCGAAGAATGGGATATTGATACGGTGTCAGAAACTATTGCATCGGAATATGAAAGAGCAACGAATCTTTCGATAAATAAAGAGAAGCAGAATTTGCCAATAGAAGAAAAACGAACGATAGATGTTAAAGAAATACGAGAATGGCTGAACTTTATTATTACGATTATATCAGTTGTTTTGGGAGTTACGAATTCTTCAGCAACAACGATAAATAATTACAATTATACACAACAAGTCAATAATTATTACATCGTTGGAATGGGATATGATGCGAAGGAGCTAAATACGACTAAATATAGAATCGTTAATAGAGAATCTATTGTACGACTGAAGCATGACTGCCATTCGATTGTAATTGAAAAGCTTGAGGAAGGGAAAGTTGTTAGAATTTATATAAACTTAATATAAATTTTTGATTATCTTTTCATATCTTCTTAAATGTCCGCAAAGCCTTATTTTATCAGCTTTACGGGCATTTCTCTTTTCGGCTGATACTTCCAAACAGCTACGTTTCATCACGTTTTCTCACGGTCAATCGTGGTAAATATCGTGGTAAAACTTTAAGCTATCATGCTTCTTAATTCTGCCTTGACGTTCTCTATGGACGCATGGGCGTACAGGTTCAGCGTGATACTGATGTTTGCGTGTCCCATGATATACTGTAAACTCTTAGGGTTCATGTTCCTGTTCGCAAGTCTGGTACAGAACGTATGACGCAGGATATGGGGCGTTATCTTTGGTAAGCTGTCCTCATGGCTCTTGTTATATTTCTTTCTCAGATTAGCGAAAGTAGAAGTATAATAGGCATTCGTCATAGGAAAGCCTTTCCCGTTCAGAAAGAGGAAACCACTGTACCCGTCTATCTCTGTCGGCTCTGCCTTTGCCTTGTTTGCCATGACACGCTCAAATGCCTGTTTCACTTCCTCACTCATGGGAACATCACGCACACCGCTTTTTGTCTTTGGTGTTTCGATATAATAGCCCGTTTCCTTGCTGGATAATAGCTGGTGGTCTACATGGATAACGCCGTTTTCAAAGTCTATATCCTGCCTTGTCAGTCCGCACAGTTCCGAGATACGAAGCCCTGTCTTTAACAGTATTACGATTGCGTCATAATACTTTTTATATACCCTGTCCCTGCTGGCAAAGGACAAGAGCCTTTCTTCCTGTTCCTCGGTCAATGCCTGCCGTGGTGTCCTGTCGTCCTCTATGACCTCATTCAGCTTGAAATCAAAGGGGTTCTTCCTCACGAGGTCGTCCGCTATGGCAATGCGGAATGACGCATTTAACGAGCGTTTATAATTGCTTATGGTCTGATAAGCATAGCCCTTGTCTTTCATGCGTAACGCCCATTCCTTAGCGTCTGAAAGGCGTATGCTGTCAATGCTCCTAGCCCCCAGTATATCGCCCTCTAATGTCCGCATGAGCTTTTTCCTGCCCTGTCTTGTGCTTTCCTTTACGTTGGCTCTCTGGGCGTTCTGTTTGGCGTATAGCTGGCACAGCGTCATTTTTCCGCCTGTTGTGTCGATACCGTCCTGTAAATCCCTTTGTATCTCCGTTTCTAATTCCCTTAGGGATTTCCCGTCCCTCTTGCCTTTAGGTACGAGGTCTGTCGGCACAAGTTTCCATGAATAGGCATACCTTGTCTTTCCTGCCTTGTCCACATATTTGTATAAGTATCTTCCGTCTGCTCGCTGGCTCTCTCCTGTCTTTAAGAGGCGACCTTTACTGTCCCGTCTTTTTTCCGACATTTCTTATCTGCTCCTTTCGTAAGAAAGAGCCTTGATATGACTTACTGAAATAATATCACATACAAGGCTCTTTTGCATTAGATTGCGTCTGTTTTATCCATAAATTTCTCAAACTGTTTTTTCTTAATCAAGATACGGTTGCCGTTCATCACATACCAGTCGCCGTGTCGGTTTTCTTCTACCAATCGGCGTAGCTTGTTCTGTCCGATTGTGAAGTATCTTGACGCTTCCTCAATGGTAAGGGTGTATTTTTCCCATACAGGAATATCAATCTTTTCGTTCATCATGCCACCCCCCTACCTGTTCTTTGTGTCATACTGGACGTAGGGTATCAATTCTGTCCTGTCTATCCGCTGTAAATGGGCGGTCAGCTTGCTGGAAAGGGAAGTGCTGTACCTTGCCTTATCTACCATATCCCCGACACGTTCCAGCCCACCTAAAGCGTCATGGGATTCGAGGAAGTAAAAGCCTTTGACAGCGGATATGACACCACCCTCTGTAAGCCACTGTTGCGTTTCTTCAAGGGAATTATGCGGTGTGGGTACATGGAGTTTTAAAAGTTCCACAGCCCCTAAAAAGCGTTGCCAGAAACGGCACGTTTTCCACCTGCTCTTGTTGCTCTCATTCCTGTTTGCTACGACAAAACGCAGGTTGTCCGCCAGCAGTCCGAAAGCCAGTTCCCCAATCTCCAGCGGTCTTGCCTGAAATGCCATAGCAAAGGCATGAGCCTTTTCATCACGCAGTTGCATTTCCGTCCGTTTCCAACTCCCGACTTCATCAAGCGTCCTGTTGTATTTGCCGCACACTTCCTTGTCCTTGTCATAAAAGCGGTAGGAAAGCCCCGATTTTCCAGCCCCGATATAGACGGTCTTTGCGGTGTCAAAATCATCAAACTTGCTCTCGTCAAAATGGTAGCCCTCACTGTTGGCGATAAATTCCTCTTTTTCACATTTCTTCTTTATCTGCTCTATGGTAAAGAACGGCGTTTCGTTCCTGTCGTCAATGGCAACGTCCAGCCTTGTGAAATGGTAGTTTCCAGCCCCATATCTCCTTTCACAGCGTCCGAACATATCCCCAAAGGTCAAGCCGTTGTTATCGAGGATACGGAAAATATCATCACACCCCCTGCCTGTCATCACGAGATAACAGCCCAGCCCTTGTGGGTTGTCCTCTGTCTTTTTTGCGTCGCCCGATACATAAATATCTCCGATTTCCCAACGCGCCTGATACGTCTTAAATTTGACCGTTGCAGGATAGACATTAAAAATATCGGTCGGCAAGCATAAAATGTGCCGTATCACATCTTCTGCCGTTGCCGTATCAAAGACAATGCTGATGTAATCAATCTTGACGGATAAATTTTCATGTGTTGCGATAGTGCATTACTCCTTTCGTACTCCCCGTTTTTTTGCGGGGTAAAAATCGTGTTTTGTCCTTTATTTATCACAGTTTCTAGGTACTATGACATGTATGCGCAGGGCGGTGTTACATATACGCCCTGTACGGAACGCCTACGGCGTTCCTTTTCTTCCTGCACCAGCCCCGTTCTTAACGCTCACGAGCCTTTGGGAGGCTCGTGGCTAAACGGGGCAGGCACAGGAAGAAACACCGTTTTCGGTCGGATAGTCCATGCCTATTCATGCTATCAAAGCGAAAATAACTCTTTTCTATGCCTACTCAAGCGTGTGATTGACCTCATTGTGCTTAATCACTATATCCTCCATGATAATAACGCCGTTAGAATTACTTGTCAAGAACTTTTTCTTGACTTTTTCGGCTATAATAAGTATGATAGGCTTATAAAGGAACGAAAAAGCCGGGAAAGGAAAAGATATAAGAAGTTATGGAGCATGACACAAAGAAAATAAATTTTTTAGGGGAGAACATACAGACCATAAGAAAACACAGGAAAATGAAACAGCAGGAGCTTGCGGACGCCATCGGTATCAATATGCAGAGCCTTTCTAAGATTGAACGAGGGGTAAACTATCCCACCTTTGACACGCTGGAAAAGATAATGGACGTACTGGAAGTAACACCGAATGAATTGTTGTCGGGAGAATGGAAGTTTGTCCAACAGGCGGAAAAAGAGGTATGCAAGTTTTTACGGACGGAAGAACGCCTAAATGCAGAACTGAAACACGGACACTATGATAACTTCTTTGACAGTGAAGAAGAATGGCTAGAGTATGAGTTGGAGCAGTTGCGGAAATACATCACAGACTATATCAAGGGAGAGGACATACAAGCGTCCGACCTTTACCCTATCAAAACATTTATCCAGCACTTGAAATTTCAGAAAGTATTAGACCGTTATGATGATTTATACAGCATGGATATGTTCGGGGAAAGCACAGACGGACACAAGTACGGTACACCTTATCAGGTTGTAAAGAGGATAAATCCCAACTCAAAAGAAGATATGGAGCTGTTGCGGGAAGTCTTAAAGGACAGCCATTTTGACAACGGGGACGAGTAGCCTTTTTCCTCTTGCAAAAAGATACAGCAAACAAAAAGCCCAGATCAAGAGTGCAAGCACCACTTCTAAAGAAGTGGCAGGCTCTTGACAGGGCTTTTTCTTTTCTGTTTATGGCAGACAAGAGAAAAAAGGATAGCTATATTGTATAGTTTCTCTAATAATTTTAGAGCAATGAATTTATCACAGGTACTTCGTCTTTTCATTGTAAAAGTACAATCGTGGAAAGCACTAATATTGGCACTTTGATTTTGTGCATTATGCACAAAATATGATAGCAACAAAGAGGTTATATATAAAATAGAAACAAAAATAACTTGACATTTAATGAAATATAGGTTATGTTGAGGTTAGTAAAAACAGTACGTGACATAAAACTATCAAAAAGTAAAAAAGAGAAAGGAGGTTTATCGAATGAGAGCAAAGAAGTTGAGAACGAAAGTAGTTGGTCTTGTAGCAGCAGTTATGGTTGTCGGCGCTCCACTTACAGCGTGGGCTATTGATGTAGCGGGTGGAGATTTGTACTACAATGGAGGGCAAACAGACACCATTGTATATTCCGAAATTGGGCGTAAAGCAGGTATTAGTCGCAACTACATGGTAAAGGCAACTGTAAAGGTCGGCGGAGATACATATACCAGTGGATTCAAGTCAAACTACGCTTACAAAGATGCAAAGAGAGTTTGGTGAGCGAACGAAACATCTTATTATGATTATTATCCATATTAAGTAAAATAGTTCAAACACCTAGGGCGGGGCTATTTGTCCCGCCCTATTTTATACATTTCTTCAAAGAAAGGGGCGTATGTTATGAAAAAATTTTTAAAGATTTTTATTTTCCTTGAAGTCATACTCTTTGCATATATTTTTAATACTTCTATTTACAACATTTATGAAAAGAATAACATTGCTACTGAGAATTTAAAAGGGTATGTTTTAGAAGAAACATCGCCAGAAATTCTCGACAAATTTTATACAATATTTACAGAAGAATATTCTCAAAATAAATTAGAACTCATTAACAATACGCTCACTTCCACAGATAAATCTGTTTATGATTTATATTGCTATCCATTAAATGAGTTTACACAAAAACAGCCTATATCTTCCTCTATTTTGTTTCAATATCATGAATTGCAAAAGGAAGATTTTTTAGATAGTGTTGGTGTATTCTATACAGATTTACCAGCTAACGCAATTAAAGAGATAGCTTCTCAACTGTCCGTCGCAATAAATAACTTTGAAAATGACGCTATTCCGTATAGTATGGTATTAGAATTGAATCTTCTGAATTTTGTAATCTTATTTATTGTACTTCAAATCATATACTGTATTTATACGTCTTATAGTTTGAAAAAAATAGGTATTAAAAAAAGCATGGGCTTTTCTACTATACATATTTTAAAGGAGCAAATTACCAGTGTAATAAAATATTTTGCTGTAATATGTTTAGTATTACTGTTCTTGCTAAATTTATATTACGCATTAACAAACAGATATGATTTTTCTTATTTAGCAACAAGTGTACTGTTCTTTATTGGTGTTTTAGCTATAAATATACTTTGTGTTTTAATTACAAGTATTTTAATTAAGTTTGTTTCTTTAGAGGCAATGATAAAAAATAAGACTTTAAATAGCGGCACAAATATTGTAGTTCAGGCTATAAAAATAATTTTTTCGGTAATAATCGCTATCACTATTATTTCATTGCTGAATCAGGGGAACTCATTTAGACAAAGCCAACAAGCTGTTTTAGATTATAAGTATCTGGACGGATATTATACCGCTAATGGTTTTAATTCATCGGAGTATGATTATGCGTTAGCAAACACAGACATATTAGAAAAATATTCTGAACAAACATTAGAGATGTATAATCATAACCATTCACTACTATGTGATTTTAGGACAGACGGTGGTTTGCAGACATCACGCCCCTATTATGAACAACAGCTTGTTATTGCAAATAGAAATTATCTGAATGAATTTTCAAATATCCAGCTCAGTGGAAAACCATTGGGAGAAGATATATTTAGTGAACCAACAGTATTAGTTCCACATAAATATAAGAATGATGAAAATTCTATTAGCGAATATATTAAGCAAGAATATTTCCGATTGATGAATTACAATCAATTTTATGGAATACCGGGAGAAGAAAAAACTATTGATAAATTTAATGTTGTTTATATAGACGATGATTCTACGATAAAAGTCAATACAGAAAATGGTTTTTCGGATATGGCTAATCCTGTTATCATTGTTGATACGGGCAATTTTGCAGGACTTTACTATTTGGATTCTTTAAATACAAGGTGTTTATTTTTTCAAATGGAGTCAAGAGAAGATTTTTCTTCTTTGTTATCAGAATATGATTTAGAGCAATTAGTTACAGCTGGAACATTACTTACACCTTATTTAATGCAACTTGAAAATGTGACATTCGTTCTTAAAACACTCACTATGTTTACGATTGTCTTTATAGTGTCTTTACTGTTTATTTTGTATATTTCAAATTATGTGGACATTTTTGTAAATCGAAAGAGATATGCGGCAAAAGAGATTTTAGGATTCTCTCATTTTAGGACACTGAAAAATCGGTATATTTTTTGGGGAATCGAAATAATTATATCAGGCGTATTAACTGCTATAAATTATTATTTTGCTTGCCTTTTTGCGATTATACTTATTGACTACATATTCTGCGAATTGCTTTATAGAATTTATATCTCAAACGCTTTATATGAGATTGAAAAGGGGGCATAAGTATGTCATTGATTACATTAAAGAACGTCAAAAAAGAATATGGGAAAAATCAGGTTCTATTTGAAAATTTATCTTTAGAAATAGAAAAAGGCGAATTTGTGGGGCTTGTAGGGAAAAGCGGGGCAGGTAAAACGACACTTTTAAATATAATAGGATTGATTACTGATATATCCGAGGGAACAATCACTATTGATAGTCATAAAAATTTGTCCATGAACGGTAAAAATGCTATGATTTTGAGAAGATATACAATAGGCTATCTATTTCAAAATTATGGACTAATAGAAGATGAAAGCGTGTTGTGGAATTTAAAATTAGCTCTTGAATATAAAAAAGTAAAAAAAGAAGAAAAACTGAAACTAATCAATAAGTATTTAAAGCAATTTGAGCTAAGTGACATGCTTAACAAAAAAGTATATCAGTTAAGCGGTGGAGAGCAACAGCGAATTGCAATTATTAAATTGATTTTGCAAGGAAGTCAGATTATATTAGCTGATGAACCAACTTCTGGACTTGATAAAGAGAACGAATTGATAGTGATGAAACTTTTGAAAGAATTAAATGAAAAGGGCATTACTATAATCATGGTCACTCACAACATGAATTTGTGCGATTGTTTTTCCAGAGTTATAAATGTAGAAAACTTTAGATAGTTTGTTAAAGGGAGATACGCGGTTTTATTATACGTGCAATCTCCCTTTATATTTCGTCATATCAAGACTCATATGCTATTCATCAATCAGGTAAATGGTACACGGATGATAATATTGATCAGATGCTAATGGAACGTCACCTGAGTAAAAAAGCCAGAAGAAGTTCCCGTAAATGTCATGTCAAGGGACCGAAGAAGCGGACGGAGGAAGATGATGAAAGATTCGCTCAGTCTTTTGAAAAAATGCTTTTGATGGCACGGGAGAAAGAAGGCAGATGAGGAATTGTAGATGCAGAGGAACGACAGAAGCTATAAAGACTTAAAACAAAAACAGAAGAGTGCAATAGCAGATAAAACATACAAAATGCACTTGAAGTTTTATCTTGAGAATCAGCGAATGCCGGATGCTACTGAAATGAATGATATATGCAAAAGTTTGTTTACGGCAGTTCAATCGCTTGCTCCTAAAACGGAATATGAAGAATTTTATAAAATTGTTGAAAAGCGTGAAAAGAGTTATGAAGAACGTATCCTGAGAGACATTCAGAATGGAATTATAATAGAAACACTTATGGCAAAAAAACATAAGAAAACGCCGGAAGAAAAAGCAGCTGTTGCGAAACAAAAGAAGCAGCAGAGGCGAGCAAGACGGAAACAAGAAACAAGAGATAATCTGGCTAAAGAAGAAATCTTGCAAGATGACAGATTTTTCGTTATTGCCGGTTATACCTCCGGAGGTGCACCGTATGGTGTCACCTGGGAGGAAATGGGTCTGAAACCTTGGGAAGATTTGGAAGAGAATAATTGAGTTGTCAGTGCAATCTTATTTATCTCTTGTGACAGAAACAGGTTCCCGTTTTGCCGGAAGTAAGTCTGAATTGATTTCAGGAGCATCGAGCAGCACAGAGAAATTTTGCTGAATGATATCCAGTGTTTTCTGCTTTTTCTGTAATTTCTGTTTTTCCCGGACGGTAGCAGCTTGTTCAGATTCAAGATTTTCAATCCGCTTCTGGATTTTTTCAGAGCTAGGGATTTTGGTAACACCGAGATCCTGAAGCTCTTTTTTTAGTGAATCGTGGAGTTGGTATTCTGCCAGATGCTTGGAACGGTATTCTTTTGGATTTTTTGCAGATTTGCAATCTTCTATCACTTTACGGCAGAGCCGGTAAGAATCACAGTGTTTCTGAATGACTTTCTGCGTGCTTAGCTCACTGGTGATGTGTGCTATTCTCTGATCAGCCGCTTTAACAGAAGCATCAACATCAGAAACATGCTGCCTGAAATCCTCATAATTCAGTAGGTTATTTTCTGAAAGATAGTTGAAGGTGCGGGCTGCCTCTTTTAGATTATTGAGTTTTGCCCAATGTTCAAATCCTTCTCGATTGCCAGTCGTTACATACGTGGAGATATTGATATACAGGCGAGCTTCTCTGGACAGATGTTTTGGAGTTTTCACTTTGCTACGATTTTTAGCTAAGTGGATGCGGACGTTTTCTTCCGTATAATAACTTCCCAGAGATTTCATATAAGTGAAATTTTTTTGTTCCGGTGCACGGAAAGAAAGATGCTTTCCCTGCCGGACTTCATATCCAGCTAACTGCATTTTTTGTAGAAATTCCTCATAGTTGATGGAAGTCCAGATTGCTTTATCAACTGCAACACGTAGCTTGGCTTTCCAACTGGTGCCACGATGATATTCCATGTTCTCTTTATAGCTTTTTCCTTTTTCTCCGGTTGGCATACTGGTGGCAAGTCCATTTTCCAGGCAGATACGATTACTGATTCTGCAGAGTTTATGGTAGCTCCGCTTATTGGAAACATACTTGTGATGATCAACAAAGCTTGCAGCGTTGAAGATGATATGGTTATGAATGTGCTTTTTATCAACATGGGTACTGATCACGTATTCATATTTTCCTTTCAGTACTTCGGCTGCAAATTGCTGTCCTAAGCGATGGGCAGTTTCGGCATCAACTTCTCCAGGTTTAAATGACTGGATCAGATGAAATGCCAGGTTATTACCTTTGTCCATTCCATTCTTTTTTGCCATTTCTCTAGTCATGGAAAATTCGAGATCAGCAGTTTCCGGGGAACAGCCAAAACTGGAAACCAGCAGTTTTTCATCAGTCTTGTCTGGATTCGTGATATAGTCCAGAGCTTTCTTGTCTGTTACTTTAATGGGGAAGATCTTAATATATGCCATAGTTCTTTCACCATCTCTTTCAATTCTTGCATTTCTTCCGGATATAGATCTCCGGTGGTATTTACCTTTTTTGCAATCTGGTTGATATTTATGCCAATCTTGTGCATTTCCTCATACTGTTTCTTCAGAGGAGTTGTATCTGTGTTGACGATGTAGCCGTCGATTGCCATCTTACGCAGATAAGCTCCCATGTTCTTGGTTTTTGATTCTATCATCTTCCTGCGGATTAACTTTCGTTCTTCTTCTGTGACATAAAAATGAATTTCTTTGTTTCTTTTTCTTTCAGCCATTAGCAGTTTCTCCTTTCTGAGAGGGCAGTAGTATCGTTGCTTTCAGCGTTTTTCAATTCAGGGCAGGGTACCCTAAATTGGGATTTTCCGGAAGTGTATCCTCACTTCCTGTCCTTGCTGTTTTACCCCTCTATTAGTTAAAGTCAGGAGAACCGGGAAAATGCAAAAGAATTTGGCAGGTAGTACGGGAACTGAAAATATGGTATGATTATGGGCAGGATATCAGAAGAATCAGGAGTTGAATAAACTGTGAAGAAAGAAGAAATTTTTGAATATGTGAAGAAACAGTATGGTACGGTGCCGGAGTATTTATGGGCACAATCACCAGATAATGCTGTGCTACGACATAAGAATGGAAAATGGTATGCTGTGGTCATGACGGTTGAAAAATCGAAACTGGGATTAGAAGGAAAAGATCCGGTTGATATCATGGACGTAAAGTGTGATCCGGACATGACGAATATGATTATTCAGACTTATGGATTTTTACCTGGATACCATATGAATAAGCAGCACTGGATCACGATTTTACTGGATGGTTCTGTCAGTGAGGCTAAGACACTGGACTTTTTGGATATGAGCTATGACCTGATTGACGGAGCAGGCAGAAAAGAAGAAAATGTAAGTGGATTACAGTGATTTTTGAGCAAAAGGAAAACCGGGGATTTTACTCCTCGGTTTTCTGGCTGTTGTGCTTCAGTCTTCAACTTGAAAAATATCTTCTACAGGCACTTTCAGGTAATGTGCCAGCCGGATTGCAATCTCAAGAGAGGGATTTCGTTCTCCACGTTCGATGCGGCCTATCGTCTGGCTGCAGGAACCTATGGCTTCAGCCAAATCTGCTTGAATGAGATTCCGTTCTTCACGAATATCTTTTAATGTATTATTGATTGCCATTCAATCACTTCCTTTGCTTATTGTTATCAGTAGGATCATGAACCTGCTGTTGAAATCTAATGAAATCCTGGAATTTCTGCACCTTTGCATTTCCCGATTACTTTTCCAAAAATCTTAAAAGAGTCAGATTCCAAAACTTGGATAGGACGATATTTTTGATTTAAAGAGATCAGATAAACACCATCTGGCTCATCGTGTAATTCCTTGATGTAAGTATTGCCGTTGAGATAGAAGATTCCAATTTCACCATTAGCAAGAGAATCTTTTTTCTGAATCCATGCAACATCGTCTGTATGATAAAGTGGCTCCATACTATCACCAGAGATCCGCACACCAAAGTCAGTCTGCTCAGGAGCAAGATGTCCTACGTCATAGGTTTCTTTTACAGAATCTTCCAGGTAATTTCCAGTACCAGCAGAAACTGGTTCCCAGGTAATTTCTACAGGATGATGGAATGGGATAATCTTTGCAGACAGTGGAGAAAACTTTTTAGAAGCTTTCAAAATATCAGCAAATTCAATCAATTTATTTCTGCCTTCTTCATTCAATCCACTCATAATGTTATATGGATTTTCTCCAAAGAAGGATTCATATATATCTTCGATATCAAGTAACTGGCAAAGTGTCAGGAAAACATGTAAAGCGGGTTCTCGTGCATTGTTCTCCCATTTGGAGAGTGCTTTTGTAGTGACCTGAATACCTTCCTGAGAAAGCAGGTTTACCAGCTCTGATTGAGAGTATCCTTTCTTTTTTCTATTTTCTGCTAATATTTCCCCGAAATCACGCATTTGTTCGCCTCATTTCTATTTGAATTTTCTATATGCATTATACCGTATGTTAGAAATAAAATCAACAATAATCTCCGAAATGGAGAAAATACAACCAAGATGTTACTTGACTATCTCCGAAATGTCGATATATACTAAACATACAGAAATTGATAAGACATTATGTTGAAGGAAGCAGCTGGGAGGTGAAAAGTTTGAGTGAGCGTGTGATCCTGCATAGTGATATGAACTGTTTTTATGCCAGTGTAGAAATGCTACATCATCCGGAATTTGCTGGAATGCCTCTGGCAGTCGGTGGTGATCCGGAAGCCCGGCATGGAATTGTGCTGACAGCAAATTATATTGCCAAGAAAAAAGGAGTAAAAACCGGAATGGCATTATGGCAGGCGAAACAGGTTTGCCCGGAAATTATTTTTGTACCACCACGGATGGATTTATATTTGCGATTTTCTCAAATGGCAAGGGAAATCTATTCAGAGTATACAGATAAAATTGAGCCATATGGAATTGATGAAGCCTGGCTGGATGTATCAGATAGTGGAAATCTGAAAGGAAGCGGAATGACGATTGCGAGAGAAATCAGCCATCGGATTAAATACGAACTTGGAGTAACAGTGAGTATTGGAATTTCCTGGAATAAGATTTATGCGAAACTTGGTTCAGATTACAAAAAGCCGGATGCAATCACAGAGTTTAATCGAGAAAATTATAAAGACAGGATATGGCAGCTTCCTGCGTCAGATTTGCTTTATGTCGGAAGACAGACAAATAAGAAATTGCAAAAACTTGGAATCCGGACAATCGGGCAACTTGCGGAATCAGACGAAAAGTTGTTAGAGAGCCATTTTGGAAAAATAGGAAATGTATTATGGGCTTTCGCAAATGGCTGGGATGAAGATCCGGTTTGCAAGGAAGGGTATGAAGCTCCAGTAAAGTCGATAGGTAATAGCACCACAACACCGAGAGATCTGGAAAATGATCTGGATGTTTGGATCATTCAAATAGCATTGGCAGAAAGTGTAGCTGCACGATTGCGGAAACATGGATTTAAATGCAAAACAGTAGAAATTACAGTTCGAGATAATGGATTGTATAGTTTTTCCAGACAGATACATTTACGACAGCCAACGAATATTACAAATGAGATTGTAACTGCAGCATTTCAGCTATTTAAAGATAATTACAAATGGGAACATCCCATTAGAAGCCTGGGAATCCGAGCTGCGGATCTTGTGTTAGATGATATTCCCGTGCAGTTGGATTTATTTGGAAATCAGGAGAAAAAAGAAAAGTTAGAGAAGCTGGATCGTACTGTAGATGAGATAAGACGACGGTTTGGATATTTCAGTATACAGCGAGCGGCAATGTACCAGGATAAAGTCTTATCCCACTTAGACGCTGGTACGCACACGGTCCATCCACACAGTTATTTTCATGGGTAATTGGAGGGATAGATTTGAAAAAAGCATTAACCAGAAAACAGGAAGAAAGTTATCAGTGTATTTTGAATTATACGAAGGAGCATGGATATCCGCCGACAGTTCGGGAATTTGGAGAGTTGATCGGGGTGAAATCAACATCATCTGCTTTTTCCAGAATCAAGCAGTTGGAGCAAAACGGATATATCCGAAGGATTCCGGCATCGCCAAGAGCAATCGAGATTTTATAGTGAGGTGTCGGCATGAACAAAGTATATGTAGATGTAGTGGCAGAGTTTCGGAAAGACGGACAGCTGGTTCCCATATTTTTTACATGGGAGGATGGAAGAAAGTATAGCATTGACAGAATTTTGAAAATCGAGCGATGCGCCAGCAGAAAGGCAGGCGGTGTAGGAATGATGTACACCTGTATGATACAGGGACAGGAAAGCCATTTGTTTTACGAAGTGGATAAATGGTTTATGGAGAGAAAAACAGCATAAGGAGAGATAGGTATAGACGATATTATTTGGATTATTAACCGGCAGGGATAGTCACTTTCCCTTTATATTCCTGCAGGTTTTACATAAGAAGATGGATTCCGGTCAGCAAAGGCAACTCCCACAATGCCTTTTGGATATCCGCTTCTGCAAATTGTAGTAAGTAATTGCTTCCCATCAAAATCATGGGGAAAGCGAACTGGTCTGAAAGACCGCCAGTTAGTGTGATGATGATAAGGAGATTTTGAAACTGATGACAGACAGAGATTATGCAATTAAATCAATGAAAGAGATTACCTTCCAGATGGCAAGCCATGCACAGGATTATCTGGAAGTTACAATCGAAAGACATTATACTGATATTAAAGAACTGATGACAAGTTACCAGAAGCTGATTTTGGAAAATCAGGTCGTATTGGAAGAACTGGATATGGAGTGCCAGGAGAAGATCAATGAAGATATGGCATATGCGTTAAGCTACCTGAGCATTTATAATCATCAGCTGAACGTGCCAAAGATGCACCGGGAGATGAATAACCTGATGATTATTTATGGACTGTCGGACATGATCTATCGGGGAATGACACTGGTGAAATTTTATGCTCCCAATGGTGTGACACTCAGTGAAATTCTTCATTCCTGCTTTTGCAGTCATTACAATAAGACAGATGTGGAAGTGCAGCAGGAACTGGGAATAGGCAGGACTTCTTTTTATAAGATGAAGAAGCAGGCCCTTGGATATTTAGGATTTTATTTTTATGAGATCGTGGTACCGCAGGCAAAGGATA
>NZ_JAJBNQ010000027.1:0-56247 GCF_020538025.1 Blautia sp. MSK17_66 | reverse complement strand
ATCCCGCATAAAATCAAGGTATATTAGAATGTAGAATTTACTTTTTCATTCAAGCTTTTCAAGACAGAGTTTTGACAGAATTTTGGGAATACAGGTAGAACAAAGCATATCTTTGGAAAAAAAAATAATCAGAGAAATCTCTGATTATTTGAAGCAGCCAGTACGGGAATCGAACCCGTGTTTTCGCCGTGAGAGGGCGACGTCTTAACCCCTTGACCAACTGGCCTTACTCTCTCTGCCGGTTCTATGCTCTCACTCCGACAGAATCGTATATGTAGTTTGTTTTAAGAAGTAAGAACTTCTTAAGCAGCCAGTACGGGAATCGAACCCGTGTTTTCGCCGTGAGAGGGCGACGTCTTAACCCCTTGACCAACTGGCCTTACTGCTCTCTGTCGGTTCTGTTCGCAACCGACTTGTTTAGTATATACCAGCCTTTTCAAAAATGCAAGTACTTTTTTTAATTTTTTTAAATTTTGAAAATGTCAATATTAAATGCGACACTTTTTTAACTTTTTTCAACTGATTTTCCGGATCTCTTCTTCAAACAGTTCGCCCGCCGAATGATAGTCGTGGATCTTCCGCGGATAATTATTCACCCAGCTTTCAATCGCAGATATTTCTTCATCCGTTTTTTCATCGAAGTTTGTTCCTTTCGGAATATGTCTTCTTATCATTTTATTTGTCACTTCGTTGCTTCCTCTTTCGTAGCTGCTGTATGGATGACAATAATATGTCTTTGTCCTGCTGCCTGCTCCCAGTGCTGAACGTTCAATTCCTTCACAGTCTGCAAATTCGCTTCCGTTATCCATTGTGATCGTTTTGAATACTTGTTTGAACATATCGCCCCACTTTCTTTCGATCGCGTCCAGCGCGTTGACAACTGCTGCCGCCGTATGTTCTGGCAACTTCATCACAATTTCATCGCGTGTTTTTCTTTCAGTCAATACCAGAAGACTGTTCTTCGATTTCCCGCGCTTTCCTTTTACTGTGTCCATTTCCCAGTGTCCAAACTCTTCGCGTGTTTCAATTTCTTCCGGTCTTTTTTCTATGCTTTCACCTGCTGATGCTCTCGCTTGTGTTTTCTTAACTTTTTTATATGTACGTTTCTTATTCTTTTTAACCGGAAGATTTTTATTTGTCAGGTGCAGAAAGATCCCTTTGTCAATATAGCTGTACAGTGTTGTTGTACAGATCATCACACTGAATTCACTTTCTTTTTGTTGCGCCTTAATTTCCCCCAGCACCGCCGCCGGACTGTAATCTTCTTTCATGATCTTTTCTTCAATATAATTCGCCAGTCTGATGTCATTCCCGATCTTCAGACTGCCCCCTTTGCTTTTCAGATTTTCTTCATATTTATCATGTGCAATATCAGGGCTGTATCTTTCTTCCGTTGTCAGATCTGAATTAAGCGCAGTAAAACGTCCTCTTTTTAACTCTCTGTATATCGTGCTTCTATGCACATGTAGCATGTCCGCGATCTCTTTGATTTTTACTCCCGCTTTTATCAATGCTTCAATTCTGATCCGGTCTGCTTTTGTCAAATGTTTGAACGTTCTTTCCATCTCCGCTTTCTCCTTCTATAAAAGAAGCCGCAGGCGATGATCATGATCGTCTGCGGTTCCTTGTAATTTATACAGCCTTATTTATCCCTTAATATTTTTTCGACAATTAGTTTTTCAATATAGTCAGGGCAACTTCTTTCCCCATTTTCCCAGTTTGTCAGCGTTCTATATGGAATTTCTAGCCACTCTGACAATTCTCTTCTGCTCATATTTTTCTGTTTGCGTGCTTCTTCTATTTTCATTCTATTCGCTTCCTTATATTCTGCATTCTTTTTCAATCATTTCATTGATAACGCTTTCGTCATACCCTCTTCCGTAATATTTGAAGATAACGCTTCCATCGTCAAATACTATCCAGTCACAATTAGTATCATTTAAAATTCCATCAAGTGCAACATCAGTCGGCAGTTCATGCCCGAACATTGAAAAATAACCAGCAGCTTCATCTATTGATGCAAAACTAAAAACTTCCCCGCCTTCTTCTTTGCATATCATGATATAATCATGCTTTGTGTATCCTTTTACAGCTTTCATTTTCTTTGCACCCCTTGTCTTTTATTTTTTTCCTGCTATAATCTAATTAAGCACTTGGGGCGGTTAGCAGGAATGTTTAGGTATCCGCCCCCTGTGTGATCCCTTATTCTATTTTATTTTCTTATTTCTTCAAGTATCTTGTCAATATGTTCCACGGTATGTATTTCTCCGTTTGTCCTTGCTACTTCTCTAATTGATACCAACATCGCTATTAAATCGGCTTTGCTCATTTCTTCGTTCTCCATTGTTTTCTCCTTTCCTGCTGTTCCCTTGTTACAATTATATTATATACCCATTGAGCCTATTTGTCAATCTTTTTTTACTCATTGAGCTACTTTTTTACAAAGAAAAAACACTATGATTCCATAGTGTCATCTTCTTCAAGCAGATCATCAACCGTCACATTCAAAACCTTTGCAAATAGCTTCAGTTCGTAATCGGTCACAAACCTTGTCCCTATTTCAATTCTGCTTATACTGTCGCGTTCCAGTGTTATCCCTTGCAGCTGAATTTTCGCAGCCAGTTCCATCTGCGTCATTCGCTTTTTCAATCGTTCAATCCGAATCCTGTCACCGCATAGATTCTTTTTGCCTTTATAGGTGTATATCTTCATCCTTCATTCTCAATCCCTTGTGTTAATGTTCAGCATCATTCTTGACATTAGCACTTTTTTCACCTATATTTGTGTTAATGATCAGAATTGCAGAAAACTGATCAAATATTATTATATAACGAAGGGGGCTTTTCCTATGTTTGGTAAAAAAGCAGATGACAAAATCGCCAAGAAACAGGCGGAGCAGGAAGCAAAAGACAAGGCGGCTATGGAAAAATTCGGTGTTGATTTCGACAGTTACACTTCGGACGACATCAAAGAAAAGAATGTCGCATCCCTTAAAGAAATCGCATCCAGTCTTGCAGGTTCAAAAATGTATTCTTTCGGAAGTCTTTTAAGTGGAAATTCAAATGAAACTTTCGCACTGGAAATGTCACGCGCACAGGTTGAACAGAATTTCATTCTTATGCGTCAGAATGAAGAAATCATCCGCCTGTTGAAACAGATCGCAGAAAAATAATTTTCTTCTTTTTTGTACATATTGTCATCGCATAGATTCCGATCAGCGTCATGTATTTGATCTGTTTTCGTGATATTGCACAAAAGGCAGCGACCGTTCTTTGATCGCTGCCTTTTCATTATTCCATTTTCTTACCTTTTAGGTACTCACAAAACAGCTTGTCTTCCTCTTCGTCCGCTTTCTTCGCTACCGCTGTTATTGATAACATGAAAATAGTTGTCACAGATCCAAACGCCGCAGACACGATTGCTGTGACGATGTATGATACCGGAACCATCGTTATTCCTCCGGAATAAATTCTGTGTGTTCTGGATCTCCCGAAATCCAGTATCCGTCTGTCGTCTTATAAAGTACCCTGTCACCGATCTTTGCTTTCTTCTCGACTTTCTTTTCATCAAACATCGTCACGCCACAAATCGCATCGTCTTCAAACGAAGGTCTTCTGCGAAGGCGAAGTCTTCCTTCAAACACTCTGCGGATCGTTCCATGTACTTCTTCTTCGCTTCTGGCTGCTGCCGCCGCTGCTTCAACGTCTTCTGCTGTGATTTCGTCCATTATTTCTTTCACTTCTTCAGCCGAAACTTCACCAACTTTTTCTCCGGTTTCATCATATGCATTCACAGATCCATCCGGTTTTTCTTCCAGTGCTGCATCATCTGGAACGTCATCTGTCACCTCAACTTTCAGCGGATACAGTTTTACACCTTCTTCATCCCATACTGACAAGCCATCCTTTTCTGCTGCCTTTTTTGCGTTCTGGATTGTTTTGTATCCCTTATTCGCTTTTTCATCGAAAGTGTTTCCAACATAAAACATCTGTTTCCCTCCTTCTTATTTTGCTTTCAGGTAACTGATTGAACTGAATCCGATATACTCCACTCCATCAAGCGTCACAGTAATGTATAACCATTTCGTTCCATTCGATGTATTATAATAGCCGTAATTATGCACTGTGGTTCCTTTCGGAATACAGCACAAAGCCTTTTTGTTCTTTCCAGCGTCGTTTCTGCAATACAGATCAGCTGTTGTGACGTAGGATCCCGCCAGCTTCTTGTCGTACTCTCTCGCATAGCATGTTGACTTGACGGTTTTGCTGATGGTCTGATCTGCCGGCTGTGGCTTCGTAGTTGTTGCCGCTGATCCATTCAGAATTCTGTTTACTTCTTTCTGAATAGCATCCGGATCATAACCACTTGCCGAAAGTGCTTTTCTTCTTGCTTCTCCGTTCCCCCACTGTCCCGCAATTACTTCATGCGCTACGGTTGACACGCTCTTTCCCGGTGTATTTACTGGCTTGCTTTCCGCCTGATCACTGTCATATTTTGGTGTGATAAATCCTCGAATATATCTTCCATTCAGTGATACGGTTCTTTTCTTAACGCTGTCGCTGTAATTGCCTTCGGTAACGACAAAATATCCTGCTGCCTGATTAACATATGTAACCGTTCCAACATGATCCGGTGTTCCGGTATTATCGCCCACGCCGTTATCCTGCCAATCATACAGCACCGCTTCGCCCAGCTTCGGAACGTGTGCGTCATTTTCTTCCCATACGCCCATCTGCTTCGCTCTTTCAATCAGATAATAGCAGCTGATTTCAATCGGCATAATTGCCGTATATTTCAACGCGACGGCAAGTGCTGACCAAGTGCAAGCGCACCACGCCCATCCATACGCCATTTTTGTCCCGCGCGGGAATGCACCTGTGAAACTATTGTAAATATCAATAATTGATTTATATGATCCATCCGCTTCATTTTTTCCGATCCAGCTTTCTACCAGATCCACAACCGCCTGTCTTGAATACATTTTTGTACCTTCTTCCCCTGATTTATCCACATTGTCCACAACATACTGTTTAATCCACCGCACGCAACACTGATGTCTGCTTTCAAACTTTTTATCCCCCACCTGATTATCATTGCTTGTATCCTTCTGATCTAAGATCAGCGATGCATACACTGTATCAGGTGTGTATGGCTTTTTCGCTCTCGCAAAAATTCGTTTTACTGGTTTTGAACCACCAAGATGTTCTACTTCGCACCACATCATCTGTGCCTGTATATTATCAACGCCGTATGCTTCAGCTTCAGCGATATATTTTTCCATCAGTTCCTTGAATAAATCATCCTGACACTTCTTTCCTGCATCCGTTGTGATAATCGCAATCAATGCAGCTTTTTCTTTTGCTGTCGGATTCCATCTTGTAGCTTCCCAGTCTACTGACAGTTTCTTTTCGATTCCTGCTGTGTCAGCAGTCCTGAAGGCTTTCGGATCTGCCTTCAGGATCATCTGACACAATCTTCGACCTTCATTCCCATAATTTTGCGCCCAGCCTAATGTACACGTTTTTTCATTGTCTGCATTTGCTGCCTTTCCGGCATACGCACCATATTTTCTTTTTCCATATGTCTGCCCGCCAGATTCCACGCCGCCTATAATGTTGGTTAAAATTGTCAGATATTCTTTTTTCATTACTGTTCACCATCCTTTGACACAGATGCTTTTCGTGTCAAAACTTCGATTGCATTCTGGATCACTGTCGGAAGTGGAATTCCCATCAGTCCGGCATTTTCCGTGATGCTGATCAATTCATTTGCCATGAATCCAATGATCACTGCATTGCGAATATAATTTACGCCCAGCGCAAGATCCAGACGGTATGCAATCAACACAAACAGTAATGTCACACCTTTTCTGCACAGCCCCTTCCATCCGGCTCTGCTTTCCAACGCTCCGTTTTCCGTTTTTCTGCTGTTATGAAAAATTCCCGCAACAATCAGCCCCGATAAATAGTCAATCACCATAAAGATCACCAACGTCACAAGTGCCTGATCCCATCCACCGAAAGCAGCTGCAATCGCGCTTCCTACTACTCCAACAGCAGTGCAGATTCCTTCTTTCATGTCATATCCTCCTTAGTTTCATTTCGATCCTGTCAAGATCATCTTCTGCCTGTTTTCTTTCTTCCGAAAGATCGGCAGGGAAGACCGCGCCCGCGATCCTCTCCTGCTCGATCAGGACAGCCTGTTTTCTGACGATGTCTGCCAGCTTTTCCGTTACGTCGCACATCATATCGACGATTTCCAGCAGACTTCCGGTTCCGCCTTCATACGGTTCCTTCACTTCGCCCATGTCTGCCACTCCTTACTGCTCTTCGCTCTCTTTGATCAGATCTTCGCATCCACTTTCGATCAGGATCTGTTCGACCTTATCTTTCAGAAGACGCGGCACTCTTTTGTACAGTGCAATCGCTTCTTCTTTTGTTTCCGCATACATGATCTTCTGCGCCCATAACATAGCCATCATCGTTTCACCCTCCTTCCCGAATAAAATTTTGTATATTGAATGCCTAACAAAATTAAGCATATACAAGCTCCGACATTTCCAGCAGGCAGGATTCCAGCATTTCATTCTTTTCCTGAAGTTTCTGAATTTCAACAGTCATTTCTGCCCGCGTCATTCCCCCGCTTTCCGGATCCGGTTCATCATCTTTCATGTCTTCGTCTTTTCCAGCCTGATCAGTCTTCCCGTACTCCCAGTATTTTTCAAAGTCATCTTCGATCTGTTTTGTCGTGATCGTACTGTCCGCCGGAAGTTCAAACACTACTTCATCAAAACGGTACATCTTCCGATCCTTTGCATCTTCCTGACGGTATTCCTTGATATTGTCCGCCATCCTGACGGTCATTGCGCCACCCGGAAGATTTTCCATCATTACCTTTTCCGGCTTCTGATCTGCATCTACGTTCAAGTAAATCATGCAATTCCTCCATTCTTTTCTGATATTCCAGTTGTCCATAGAATCCATTTACGCAATGCGCCACCTGAAGCAGTTCTTCCGTGTGGTATCTTTCTTGTAAATGGAATGAATCAGATTGTTCAATATAGCTGTTATACGATATTATCTTCTGCGCCCGTTCACGGCGCAGTGTTCCATCACGCTTCAGTTCTCTATATCCACGGATCAGCTGTCGTCTTGCCCTTTTGAATACGCGCCGCCGGATCGTGATGTGTGTTCTGCTGATTCTGTATCCTGCCATGTCCAGCATCGGTACGCCCCTTTGCCCCGGACGCGGCAGGTTCCGCCTTCGCTTTTCTTCTTCAATCGGCAACAGCTTGATAATTCCTGTCGTTTCTTTTATTTGCAAGTGCTGATTCTTTGTCATTCACTTGTCCAATGCTTTTACTGCCCGCTGTTCTCCTTTTATGGATCCGGATCCTATCGAAAAATCATCCATAAATGTTCCGCAGCGTATAACATACGGTATCTTTTTTCCTCTTCGCGTCGATCCCAGTGTATACAGATAGCGGATCGCATACGACATCGCAAAATTAAAGAGCCATGCATCAAGATACCCGCCGATGATCAGATGTCCGCCCGGTGCGACGCTCTTTAAATATTTCAGCAGCCCGATCGCATATCTTGCTTTCGGAATTTCCATCATCACCAGTTCTATACATACATCGTATTGAAGTGAAGCATATGCATGTACAACATCTGTTTTTCTCACATATTCAATTCCCAGCGATTCCTTCAGGAAATAACGCAACATCTGATCTTTCAGCATTGTCTGCCCGTGTCCCGGAATGCTTGCATGTTGCGTTGGAAGCAATCGCGCCTGAATCAATGGTTCTATCATCAGTTTCGTAATATGACCGATCAGCTGATGCATAATACACAGCAGTGCAATGTCCCTGATCTTTCCCGTCATTCCATCCGGACGCTGCCGGATCGTCACTGGTTCCATATCGTCCGGTTCTATTCCGTGATCGACCAGATCTTCCACAATCCCAAGCATTGCCAAGCCAATCGCTTCAACAGCTTCATTTTTGTACTTCCACGATCCGGATAAATCATCTATTTTTATATCGTCGCGTGGAATTCCTGCATACTTTTCAATAAACGTCAGTACATCGTTTCTTCTCCATTTTCCTTTGAAACATTCGACAACTGCCTGTTCGCACAGCTGTCTGCTTAACTTTTTATATCTCTTTTTATGTGCCATCTTATTTTTACTTTATGTGTGAAGCGGCTTTCGGTTGCGACAGATCCTTGAATCAGGATCCGTCTTGTTACTACTTGCCGCACGCATAACCCGCGGTTATACATGCCAGTTTCCCGGCTTCCGGTTTTACTGATTTTCGCTTATGCGCGGATATACAGACGCATTTCAGCAAGTTTTCACCTGCCTTCATAAATACATAAATTCGCGGACGACTGTTCCAGTTCGAGTTACCCGGCGCATTGTTGCCATTCTCCGCAGCCAGACCAGCATTCCCGCCATTGTTCAAGTTCGCAAAACGCCACGGGCAGCGAACCCCGGCGGAGTTGGTACCGTAGAAAGCCGATCCCGCGCCTGCATACCCTTTTTATTTTCTTTTCCTGTTAGGTGTGTATGAGTGGTCTTGCCCCTCTGGTCTGCTTACGCAGACCATTCACCCCGCTTTTTACCCGCGCCACAAAGCCGCGGACGACTGTGCCAGCTCGAGTAACCCGGCGCAGCGTTGCCATTCTCCGCAGCCAGACCAGCAAACCCGCCATAGTTCAAGCTCGCAAAACGCCACGGGCAGCGAACCCCGGCGGAGTAGGTACCGTAGAAAGCCGATTTAAAATAAGTCGTTGAAGATCCGCCGATCAGCTTCGGAAACAGCACACCCAACTTTGACTTGATAAATGCTTTCACATAGTTCCATCCGGACGGCATACTGGAATATACAATACCTGTATCTTCATAGTCCGCTGTGATTGATCCCGACAGTTTCTGACTGTCGCGGCACTGATACACAGTATAATCAAATCCTCCTGCTTCATTTGCAGTCGTGTCATACAGTGGATCCAGCCCGATCGTATATGATCCATCCAAAACTTCTACACCAGCAACACGAAGCGGTGTCTTTCCTGCTGTCAGGCTGAATGTGCATCCGTCTTTATGTCCCGGCAATGCTTCTGTTGCGCCCGAATGCCACGGCATAGTTGAAATACACGTTGTTGCTGTCGTTGTGATCGTTCCGCTGATGTCAAGATTGATCGCTGTGTATTCTGTTCCATTTACTGTTACTTTTTCGATTGAAGATACTTTCACCAGATCCGCAAGGTTACGCATCCATGCATTCCATCTGTCTTTATTCGACTGTGCGCCCATATCGCCAACCGATACCGTGGATCCGACAATGAATCCTGCTGCCTGACTTGCAGACAGAAGAACCCTTTTCACATTTTCTTCCGGCAACGCTACCATGTACTGACAGTTGTAACTTGTGCATCCTTCAGCGATGTTTGAGTTTTCCAGATCAAAATGTCTTAACTGCCACATACGAAGAATCCATCTTGTATCGCAGTCATTCCACAGTCCTTCATAAATTGTTTTCTGTCGTGCCTTCTGGATCCCCGCCGTTGCTGATGCGAAGTTATATGCCTTGATCCCTGCGCCGGATGTCAATGCGCCTTTGCTGTCCAGACCACCGGGGAATGTTGCGTGCCATGTGATCGGTCGCTTTTTATTTTTCGGATCCACATCCCCCGCATCTGGATAATAGCCGGATCCCCTTGTTGTTCTGAATGAAATATAATCATATGCACCGTCATTCCATTCTTTAATCCATAATGCAAGCGCAAATGTATATACTGGCGCATCTTCGCCAGTGATGTCAAAACCATCTTCACCTTCAAAATATGTGATATTCATGGTTCCGTCTTCCAGTGACAGCGCGTTTGCTCTGATATACCATGTCATCGGATCTTCATCCGCCCAGTCTTCGATCGCTTCAGTATTTTCTGTACACAGCTGTGCTGCCGCTTTATCTGCCAGATCATCCATCGGTGTCATTTTTGTTATTCCTGATACTGACGGATCATAGCTTCGCAGTGTGTACGTCTTTCCATTCCATGCCTGTGCTGCTGCTGTTGCAAACCTTGAAAGCAATTTATATTTGTCTGTTTCGCCCGCCGCCAGCGCACGCGGATACCATAACCAGAAAACCCGTGTTGTATTTGTTCCGTCAAGTAATTGTCTGCACGCAGCGTCAAGTGCTTCCGCCGAATTCTGTCCGCCGTTCAGTGCGATTGCTTCCAGTGCCGCCGCCATTCTCTCATGCTGTGCATAAGACGGAAATGATAAATCAATTCCTTCCATTCTTCTTTTCCTCCTGTTTACTCATTGATCAGTGTTAATACCAGATGTGGGATTCCCCGTTCTGTATAAATTGCGTATGCATATTTAATATTTGCATCTTTATCCAGCATATATGACGCTTCATTGATCTGCCCCGCTATTTTTACAGCTTCATTCGCCTTGTCCAGAACTTCTTGCGCCTGCTTCTGTCTTTCCTGTTCTGCTGTGACGCGATCGCTTTCCGCTGACACTCTGCCTTTTTCCGCGTTCACACGACCTGTTTCTGCCTGCACTCTGGCTTCCTCTGCCTTTACGCGACCTGTTTCTGCCTGCACTCTGTCTTCTTCTGCGTCCACGCGACCTGCTTCTGCCTTCGCTCTGGCTTCTTCTGCGTTCACACGTTTCGTTTCCTGATCAGCATACTGTTTCATTGTCTTATCGAAGATAGAAAGTTCATCGCCCGAAACGATCGCATCTTCATCTTTTACCTTTGCTTCAATCTCTATTTCAAAAGTGACCGATGTTACCACCTGCATCAGATCTGAAGATTTCACTTCTACTTCACACAATGCCGTTCCCGCTGCTGCCAGTGCCTGACTGTCCAATTCCACCATCACAACATTGTCCGTGAATTCACACGGTGTATATACCCTGTGTCTATCTGGTTTTCTGATGAAAGCTGTGACGCTGGATCCCGCTGGGATCGTGTATGGTTCCCCATGATCCAGTAGTACGGTTTCGACATATCTTGTTGCCCGATCTCCCTGTTTTGCAGACACCATATACTGTTTTGTCCCGCCCGACATTTCAATTTCAATTCGCTGAATTACTTTTTCAAGTGTCACTGTCTTCCCTCCTTTCTATAATCCGAGTTTTTTCAGGATCTGCTGCATTGTCACTTCGGATCCATCTGATTTTATGAATTTCACCCCATGCCTGAATATCGCATCAAACGTAAAATCCACTGCGTTTTCCACGGTTGCCTTCGATCCAAAAGCCACGCCGCGCCCACCATGCAAAAAATGCATTGCATATACCGCTGTTGATACGAAGTCAATGACGGTCACTGTATTGAATGTATCTTTCAGCACATAACGAACATCATATGAAAATTCTGTATTCAGATCCCCGCCGCAAACAGTTGTTGCTTCCCCGATCGGAAGTTCTTTTACTGCTGACGTATATACACCCTGACTTGAAAGTTTATACTGTATCTGAAGTGTTGCTTTATTCTTTCCGTTGCATGTTGAATATGTGCTGTCTGTCGTCGCTAAAAAATATACGCCTTCATTTTCCAGTGTTCCATCCTGTCCACACCTCATAGAATCCACCTGAATCGTCGGCGGGTTATATTCCACGACTGTCACTTTTGCAGTTTTTTCCGCCGTCCGTCCTCTTGTATCACGGATCTTCACCGTCACGTCCATGATCCCGTAGTCTTCCAACGTATATGACTGTGGCAACGCAGAAGGTGTTCCATAATATGTCCTGTCATTCAGTTCCATATTGACTGATACAATATCCGCACCGTATGACTTTGTGATATTCGCTGCGGTAATGGCTATATTGCTGTTATGTTCCACGAACATCCCCCACGCCGTAGGGACACGCCCTTTTGTATCTGCGATGGATATGGAATTGATCACCGGGACACAATCATCCGGGACTGTCGCCCTCACCGCAGTATCCCTTGATTGATATACCTGTGATCCAAACAGCACTTGAACTGAAAGTGTGCAGGATCCCGCTGTACTGTTTTTTATCTCTTCATTCCAGCTTTTCGGTATGGTGTAGCTTGTATTGATCTTTGTCGCCCCTGACGTTTTTTTGTCCAGCGTATACGACTTTGATCCAATCGCCCACTTGAATCTGTACGTTGCATCAGATGATAGTTTCACAGAAAACAGTGAATCTTCATTTGCATTTTCTATATTGATAGGAACTGCCGTCTTTCCATCAATTTCAAATTCCGAAGCCCCCGGATTAAATCCGTATGGTGTAAATGATCCCAGATCGTAAAATGAAAAGGTCATTTCTGTTCCTTCTTGTGTCGGATTCTGACCGTATACAATTTTGAAGAATGGTTTTCTGATTGTCAGCTTTGTTCCAATGTTCAGTGTTGCTTTTTTTACCCATATTTCTTGTGCTACGATGGTATTTAATGTAAAGTAGGAATTCACTGTCCATCTGTATTGTTTTCCATCAATGATCATGACTGATGGCATATCTTCTTTTTTTACACCCAGTAGCCAGTCATCTTCGTTTTGCGTGAATGTTACTGATGTGATTGTTGTTACATCTCCGCTGACATTCCCGGTGAAGACAGCCTTTGCATATATACTTGTGACTGGTACTTCTCTTCTTGTCGTACTCATACTTTTACTACCTCGAATATTCCATCATCGTCGATCAGCTGTTTGTATTCCTGTTTCTGTTTTTTCCTTTTGACGCTCTGTGTTGCCGTTTCTTCCACCTGCTCCGCTTCTCTCCATTTCACACCCATTCCGTACTGTGTAGATATGAAATCAAAGTATCCGCCGTCGTCTGCTGCTCCAACTGACCATCTTCGCACCGCTTCGACGTTTTCAATGTGCAGCTTATTGTACTGCACATATGCCACCGGAACGCCTTCCTGTCTGAATTCCAGTCTTTTGTCTGATAGCAATGTTGAAAACGGCAGTACCCCGCCATCTTGCTTTTTTCCGATCTCCATTCCATCATCCGTGTAATGGAAATACGTTTCATTCTCTCTTCTGAATTCTTCCAGTTCGTCGCCCTGCGATGTCACAGTTTCTTCGACCGACTTAATAGACATATCAAATGAATTTGCAGTCTGATTCAGTGCTGTTGAATATTCATTTGTCATTCTTTCAATGGTCTTTTCATTCAGCTGCGAAGCATAGTCTTTCGCTTCCTGTTCTGCTGCATAGGTCAGATCCCTTTGTTCTGTTCTGACCTGTTGAACCGATGTCATGATCCCGCTTTCTGAAGATTTAATTGCAGCCTGTGCCTGTTCGATTGTCCAGTATCCTTCATTCAGCGTTTTCTTTGTCCTTGCCTGTGCCTGATCCACTGCATCGGACTTCATTTTTTCTTCTGTTTCTTCCTGAAGCTGCGCAAAACTCTTTGTCACATTAGAAAGTTCACAGGTGTTTTTATCCGGATGCTGCGGATATTCCGTCATCTTCACGATCCGCTGTTTTTCTTTTGTAGCTTCCGTTTTTGAAATTAGATGCACTGTATCACCGATGTCATATTCCAAAATGCTGTATTCCTTTTTCTGCGATGCCAGATCCGCAACGTCAGCAGTATATGCTGTATACGGCTTCGATGCTGTGTCCAGCTTCGCAGTCGCGTCTTCGATCAGATTTTCAGTGATAGTGTATCGTTCATCTTTCCAATAGCGCGGAATCACTTTATCTGAATACTGATGATTGTCAATATACGGAACCCCCAGCATAATTTCCGGTGTGATCCCATCTTTTCCCACTGGATAAATTCTTGTGTAGAAATCATATGTATCTGATTTCAGTGTCAACTTCCGCAGGTTTAATCCTTCTATGAAATACGCTCCGCGATCCATTCCGATCGCTTCATATAGGTCTATTTTCTTCTGGATACTGTCGATCTTGCATTCGCATCTGTATGTGTCCATAACCTCCTGAAGTACATCCCAAGCATTGCACGTTTCATCAATGCTGACTGTTCTTCGCTTTGTTACTGTGCAATTTCCAACTGTCCAACCCGTTCCATCAAAAGCGAATTCCAAGCAGGCACGCGCCGTCTGTGTTACGCTCTCAAATCCATACAGAAATTCCTGTGATTCCAATTCTTCTATATTCAGCTGCGCTACATAACTGTTTTTATTTTCTCCTGTGCTTATTTCCTTCAGAACATATTCATCATCTTTTGTCCTGATATAATATTCAGCCCGCAGATTTTCAATTTCTGATCCTGTTTTCGGATAACTGAATGAAATCTGCTTATCTCCGGATGATAATGTTTTTTCAATTTTCAGATCATCCGGATCATCTATTCCTGCAATTCTCCGGTGCTGATCATCATATATTTGAAGCATATATCATCCCCCTTTATAACCACATCGGGGAATACCTAACTATCACCCTTGCGCCATTCGTTGAAAACGCAAGGTCATTTCTTCCCGTTTGCAGTTTAGGGAACGCCCACAGATCCACGGATCCGAAAGCGTTGCCCCCTTCCTTTGTTATTTTCCCGGTCTTCCCGTTAATCACAATCGTTTCGCCATTCATCAGGCTTTCAATAGTGTACGGTTCCCCGTTTAGTGTTATCTTATAGTTTGTCAGATCCGCTTTTGCTGTCACTTCAATGATGCAAGGTGTGTCCCTGCTTCCCTCTGCATACAGCTTTCCTTCCAGTTTCTGATCAAATAACGCTTCCGCTTCGTCGTCAAAAAAGAATCCATCAAATTCTAATGTCAGAATTCTTTTTTCCTTTTCAAGCGTTTTTTCGTAATCATCGCCAGTCAGAAACCCTTTATATTTTCCTTTGAATCCTCTGATTTCTTCCATAATGCAGGACGACCTGAAATTCTGCATAAAAGATGACATTGTTCTTTCCAGTGTCGCCCTGTTCTTTCCCCTGAAGTATATGGTCATTGTCATAGAACCCAGCGGAATATCTGTGTCGTACTCTGTCGGAAGAAGTGCTTTTGACATCATTTCATAGTTTGCCGTCATCTTCGGGGGCTTTGTTTCTGCCGTCAGCAATGTCGCCCCGTATCTTCTGACGTCAATCCCGTTTATGATCATGCTTTACCTCCTCCGTTTTATTTCATTTGTGAATTTTTCTTCCACTTTTGAATATACTTTCGTTGCCACGACTTCGCCGTCCATTGTTACATAGACATATACCGTTGTTCCTGTCATAATTGCATCCAGCTTTTTATCCAGCATGTCGCCCAGTCTGTCATAGAACTGTTTCAATGGAAGGATGGCTTCTGCTCCCGCTTCTCCTCCTGCCAGCAATGTGTCGCCTGCTGCCCCGAATGCGGTCGGTTTTGTCATAATACCGCCGTTCTTATACCAGCTAATGCTGAAATGTGGAACTGATGGCGGATTCAAACTGAATGATCCGCTGATAGACGGATGCGGCAGTTTCAAATACGGCAGTGACCAGCTGAAGTTGAATTTTGATCGGATCGCGCTGATCGCATTTCCTACCGCAGTTTTTGCTGCATTGATCGGTGTTGTGATCGCTGTCTTGATTGCGTTCCATGTTGAAGACGTTGCTGATTTCACGCTATTCCATACAGAACTTATCGTTGACTTAATCCCGTTAATCGCAGATGTCACTGCTGACTTTGCGGCATTGATCGGTGTTGTCACCGCAGTCTTCACTGCATTCCATGCCGTCGATGTTCCTGTTTTGATCGCGTTCCAGATTGTTGTCACTGTTGTCTTTACTGCATTGAATACAGTCTGCACCGTCGTTTTGATCGCATTTACGACAGTCTGCACTGCCGTTTTGATCGCATTCCACACTGTTGTGATGACTGTTTTTATTCCATTCATTACAGGCGTGATCACGCTGTCTTTCATGAAATTCCATGCCGTCTGTACTGCGGACTTTATTGCATTTATCACTGTCGTGAATGTTGTTTTGATGGTATTCCATACCGTCGTGATCGTTGTGCTGATCGCATTCATCACTGGTGTGATCACATTATCCTTCATGAAATTCCATGCCGTCTGTACCGCAGACTTTATTGCATTTATCACCGTTGTGAATGTCGTCTGAATCGCATTCCATACCGTCGTGATCGTTGTGCTGATCGCATTCATCACTGGCGTGATGATATTATCTTTCACAAAATTGATTGCTGTCTGTACCGCACTTTTGATTGTTTCCCATACGCTTATGATCGTATCTCGACAATTTTCCCAGATAAACCGGAACGGTACGGTTATCAATTCAAATGCGGCTTTGATAACTTCCACTATGAACATGATCGCAACCTGAACCACATTCTTTATTGTTTCCCACACATTAGACACGACATCTTTTACAGCATTAAAGATTGTGCTGATTGTATCGTGTACGGTCGTGCAGAACGCCGTCACGTTTGTAACAATTCCATTCCACACCGTTGTGCAGAATGTTGAAATCCCATTCCAGATTCCTTCAAAAAACGAAGATATTCCGTTCCAGATTCCTTCAAAAAAGGTTTTCACTCCATTCCAGACAGTTTCCCAGTTAGTTCCAAACCATCCAAGAAAAACATCCGCTACGCCTTTGACTGCTCCGATTATTGTTGAAAAATATTCTTTCAGACCATCCCAGACGCTTGAAAAAATTCCTTTTACAGCTTCCCACGCACCAGACCAGTCGCCACTGAATACAGCAGAAAATACATCCCATATTCCAAGAATGACATTGAAAGCTGTTTGTAATGCGATTGCAATCGTATTGAAAGCAGCTTCCAACACTGGTGCAAGTAAATTACAGAATCCGTCCCAGATTGTTTTTATTGCTGACGTCACATCACTGAATGTAATTCCCAACGCTGACAGTCTTTCACTGATTCCTGCCGCAAATGTCGTGAAGGCATCTTTGATCTTCTGCCAGATCGCCGTGATCGTATTTCTGAAATCTTCATTCGTATTCCATAAGTGAATAATAACCGCCGTAATTGCTGCAATCGCTCCCACTACAATCGCCGCTGGTGATGTAATCAATCCCAGTGCTTTCGTGAATACCCCTGAAAATCCGCCTGCTTTTACAAGCCCGGCTGACAGCGTTCCAAGTGCGCGTGATACATTTGCGCTGAACGTGATCACTTTTCCCAATCCCATCAGCATCGGTGCAAGTGCTGCCACAAACATTCCGATGCGAAGAATTGTTTCTTTTTGTCCTTCGTCCATTGCATTCAGCTTGTCCACAAAGTTCTGAATATGTGTCACAATATCACGGATTTTTGGCATCAGAATTTCCCCGAAGCTGATAGCAAGTTCCTGAAGCTGCGACATCAGGATCGTGATCTGTCCCTGAAGATTGTCGTTCATTGTGTTTGCCATCTTTTCAGATGATCCGTCACAGTTGTCGATCGCTCCTGCCAGCTTTTCAAAATCTTTATCTGATCCGTTTATAATCGCCAGCATTCCGGACATTGCATTCTTTCCGAACAATGCCGCTGCTGCCTGTGCCTGTTCCGCTTCTGACAGTCCGCCCAGTTTCTGACGCAACTGTTCCATCAATTCACGCAACGAAAGCATCTTACCGGAACTATCTGTCAATGATATTCCATACTTATCCATCGCAGCCGCAACAGTATCTGTTGGTTTTGCAAGGTTTGTGATGGCTCCTCGCAAAGACGTTCCCGCCTGACTTGACTTGATACCTGCATTCGCCATCAAACCGATCGCAAGTGCAGCATCTTCTGCTGTGTATCCTAACGATCCAAGAACCGGGGCTGCGTATTTAAACGTTTCCCCCATCATCGACACATTGGTATTTGCATTCGATGATGCTGCCGCCAAAATATCAGAAAAATGACTGGAATCTTTTGCCGAAAGTCCGAAGGCGGTCAGGGCATCTGTTACGATGTCAGATGTCGATGCAAGATCTTCACCTGATGCTGCCGCAAGATTCATGATGCCCTCCAAGCCGTCCATCATGTCCTGCGTCTTCCATCCAGCCATCGCCATATACTGCATACCCTGTGCAGCTTCTGATGCGCTGAACTTTGTTTTCGCGCCCATTTCACGGGCTTTTCCTCGCAGTTTATCAAGATCCGTTCCTGTTGCTCCGGAAATCGCTGATACTTTCGACATTTCACTGTCAAAATCTGCTGTCGTCTTAACAGCCGCAACTCCAAGTCCTGCGATACTGGTCGATAACGGAAGAAGTTTCTGCCCTACACTCGTTAATGTGCCGCCAACCTTTTCTGCTTTTGCTGCATATCCGTCAAACGGCGCGCGCGCAAGTTCTGCGTTCACATTTTTCAGTTCCGCTTCCATTTCAGTCAGCGCAGCTTTCGACTGATTCACTGCCGCTTCCTGCTTCGTGATCGCTGTTTCTGTTTTTGTGATCTGGCTTTCACTGGTGGACAGCTGTGAAGACAGTTTTTCATATTCCGCCTTCAGCTTCTGTGTTTCTTCGCTGTCTTCGCCTGTCGCTTTCGCACTATCTTCATATGCTTTTTTTGCTGCTTCAACCTTTGTCTTCAGCTGATCGTGCGCTGTTTTTTGCAGTTCCAACTTCTGTTTTAAGTTGTCATACTGCTGTCCATTCTGCTGCACGATCCCCTTTTGAACATCTATCTTCGATGTCAGTTCGGTCACTCTTGCACGCAGGGCGTCCTGCGCGGATCCGCTTAACTTTGCTTGTGCCGCAGCCAGCGAATGCTGTGCCGTCAGGTTTTTCATTTCTGCTGCTGCCTGACGCATCGCCTGCTGATACTGCGACGTTTCTGCCCTAATCTCAATTAAGGTTTTAGCCATGTTTCGCGTTCCTTTCTTTACTTCTCATCGACCGTCCTAATCTCGAATGCCGCATGATCCAAAAGGCTCATGATGTCCGCTTCCATGCACTGCTGATATGAGTTTTTCATAAGATTGATACAGATCTTCACTATCCGATCCACATTTTCCCTGCATATCTTCCACAGGTTTTCGCCCGGATCTTCATCGTTGTATCCATTTTCTTCGTCATATTCGTCGAAAGCAGATTTTTCTTTCTGTATCTTTTCAGGATGTTCTGGATTAAGATCCAGAAATTTCTTCGTGATCACATCCTGCATCATGAAATGGATTTCTTTCACAGCTGACAATACATCTTCCGGATCTGCTTCTTCCACCTCCCGCTGCCTTGCTCCGAATACTACCATTAAGATCTTCGTATTCGCTTCAAAAGCATCCCTGATCGAATCACTGTCATTCCGTTCCATGATTTCCGTATATCTGCGATACATTTCCACTGAAATCGTCGTGCAGACATATTCTTTGTGTCCACACGGCAGAATCAGTTCCGGCATCACTTGCCATTTGTAAAATTTTTCGCGAAGTCTTCCGTTCTTTTATCAACCTTTTCACCCACTGACACATCCATCAGTGCAAATTCCATCACGATCGAATCTGGTGTCATTCCGGTTTCAGCATCCAGCATGTCATCTGTTGTGAACTGGTTTCCGTACATTTCAACAATAACGTCCATCATATCCATGAACTGCTGTCTTGTGTACAACGCCCGTTTCGCTTCTGTGTCCATAATGCTGTCGCGCACTTCCAGATAGCGCAAATATGCCATCGTGGACATCTTCTGCGGCATCGTATATTCTTTGTTGCCGATGATAATTGATCTTTTCTTTGTTTTAGCTGCTGCCATTTCTTTTCCCTCCTGTTTTATGCTGCATCCGGTTTTTCCTTAACTTTTGAAAACCAGTCTTTGATCGCTGCCGCCGCTTCTGTATGTTCCGTAAGAAGATTGCTTTCATCAACGCTGCATTCATATCTTCCATCCATCTGACGGGCATAAAAATCGCCCTTCAATGTTGCTGTCTGCGTTGTTTTTGTTTCCCCTTCTGTTTCGTAATTGTCTTCAAATCCCTGACCGAATCTTCCACAGTACAGCCATTTGAATTCATACTTACCGTTCAGCTTCTTTGCACGCCATCCAAGCGCAAGTTCCGGTGCTTTGTCATCCTTTGTCTTGATCAGGAAGCCTTTTTCATACAGATGTCCGAACACCTGCGACTTATCCTGCGGTGCCAAACTGTTCACTTCCAATTCCACGCTTGTCCCTTTGTATGACATATTTACGTCTTCAACTGAATCATCACTGTAAATTTTTTCAGTTTCAAATTCATCGCTGATCTTTCCTGTGATCGCGCGTGCCAGCTTTGACGGTGTTTCTGCCGCGTATTCTGTTTCTGTATTCGTTGTAACTTTTGCGATATGAATATCTCTGAACGATACAGTCCTGCTTCGCACGATCTTTTCTTTTTCTGCTGCCATGTTTATTCCTCCGTTTCCTCTGCTTCTTTCAAAATTAAAAATCGCATCGCATTGATAAAGATCCCCGTATCTGTTTCAATCTGATCATTTCCTTCCTGAAATAGAAATCCGTTTTCCTTCATCAATTTTTTTATTCTTTTCACAAGTGCCTGCTGATCGCTCCGTGACCAGATATTCACTTGTATGCTTGCTGCTTCAATTTCACATTCATCATCTGAATGTGCATCTTCTGTGTCTTGTAGCTTCCACAGTGTCACATGAAGCCGTTTCAGGCTTTCGTCATACCATCCTTGCTGTACGATTGTTCCTTCATCTGAAATCGGCTTCAATGCTGCCGCCGCCAATCCAATAACATCCACTGTTTTATCCTCCCAGTTTTTCGTTCAATGCTTTCTGGTACTCTTGATCAGCTATCATGTGATATTCGCTTTCGCACTCCGATTTCGTATTATTCAGGAAGTCCCGTGGCGGCATTTTCGATGTCCCCCACTCCACAAACTTCATGTAAAACCAGTTTTGCGCGTCGCCATTCAATTCCCATCCGACTTCGCCTTTTTTGGTCGTTACCTTTTTAGGAATGTTATCCCGCGCATGTCCCGGCGGTCTGTATCCATTCCGTCCTGACTTTGAATTGTCAGCAGATCTTGCCATGTGTGCCTTCATCTTCGGTTCTGTAATATCGGCGGATCTCTGAAATATTTTTTTATTGATCGCTCCGATTTCAGCACTTGACGACAGGGCTTCCACGCCGCGCTGTACTTCTTCAAATCCTTCAAATCGGAACGATATTTCCATCTCTGTTTCCTCCTGTCAGTCGCGTCTGTTGGCTTTCAGTTGCACATACTGCCTGTCATTCTGTTTGAAATCCGTTGCATAAATGTCATATCTGTCGCCTTCAAATTCGATCAAGAAATCTTTTGCATGTGCTTTAATCTCTTTTATACGTCTGCAATATCTCACTTCAAATACGATTGCATTTTCCAGTCTGACATCAAGTGCTTCATATAATTCCTGCCCGTAAAGGTTTCTGATCTCACACCATGCTTCATAAAACAGTGTCGGTTCTTTTTCCTGCTGCCGTCCGTTTTCCAGACTTTTGTTTCGCTTATAAAATTTGATCCTTGCTGTTGCCATGCTATCCCCTTAACGTTTCTTTCAGCATCATTGACTGAATCGCGTACCTGATGCGTTCCGTTGAATCAGATGTGATTTTCCCGTTGTTGTACATTCGATCCCTGTGATCGTATAATTCCTTCACATATGAACAGATTAGTATTTTCTGCCTATTTGTTGGCTTTTCCGGATCGAATGACGGAATCAGTTCCTTCATTTCGTCGATGACAGCATCATGCATTAGTTCGATCATGCTGTCATCGTCTGTATAATCGACGCGCAGATACTGCTTCAATTCCTTTAGGCTCATATCATCACGCCCCTTTTGTGTTAGCCAGCCACAGCAACGCTGATTTCGCCTTTAACAACCGCAGTTTCATCAACGGACTGAACGTCAAATCTGTCACGAACCTTGATTCCCGTCAGATCCTTCGCCCACAGATCTCCCGCTTCAGTAGAAAGTTCGATCGTCATTTTCTCGCGGTCGAACAGGGTAACAGCTTCCTTCAGATCTCCCATGTATACCGGATATTTGTAACCAGTCACATCGTTTTTGTCAGATCCCGATCCGCCTTTTAATACATTTGTGCTTTTCAGCGTCTTATTGCTCACAACCTTTACCGGATACTTGCCAAAAAGAAGTGTCTTTGTTGCATCTGTCGGATCCGGCTGCATGATGTACTTGCCATCCTTATCCTTCAGTTTGTCCATGTAGTTAAAGCCATCCTGATTCGTCAATACAATAGAACTTACTGCAATCGCCGGATCCAGCTTCACGTTGAATACGTCTTTGAAATCATCAAAAGTCGCAACCGCAACTTCTTTTCCTTTTGTGATCGTGTTAATCACATTCAAAATTGCAGCATTTCTTGTCGCTCTCGACTTCTTTGCGATCCATTTATTCAGGTATGCAAGGATATTCACAGCAGTATCCTGAAGCAGTTCGCGTGTTGTCTTCAGAATTCCCCCCTTTTTCTTGATTGCATACTTGATCTGTTTCAGGTTCGGTGTTTCTTCCTCTTCAAATTCTCCGCCTTCATCCACATCGCCCCAAGGTGTACTGTCTGCATCAACCTCGATCACACGGGATCCACTCATTGTTGCTACTTTTTCAACATTGACGTACTGTTCCAGATCGTTTTCTGTACGGCGCAGTTCAATGATGTCTGTGCTTACATCCTCCGGAACCGTAAACCCTCCATCCTCGTCTTCGCCTTCCTTCATCATGTTTTTAAAGCTGTCCATGATCTCCTGATCTTCTTCCGGCATAGCACGTTTACGAAGACCACATACGATCCTGTTTACAAATGCTTTGCACACCTGCGCTTTGCTGTACTTTTTAGACTTCTGACCATCTTCAATTTTCTTCACTTTCCCATTGTGTAAAGAACCTTTGATTCCATCGTCATCGTCTTCTTCCATTTCCATCAGCATGTCGAATTCTTCCTGCATTCCACGAAGTTCCGCCATCTGATCCTTCATTTCCTGTGTTTTTCCCTGTCCCTGAAGACCTCTGATCGCATTTTTCTTGTCATTGATCTTCTTCAGCAATGCCCTTGCTTCTTTGCTCATTCTGTTTTCCTCCTTAGATTCCGAAAAGTTCCATTTCTTCGATGATCGCTTCTTCTTCGGCTGTAATCTTCGCCGTCACATCATCTGCGCTTTGTGTTTTAATGCCTTCCGGTGCTTTTTTGAAATTCTCCATCATCCAGCCAACACAGGCGGCGACCGCCGGACGTTCTTCGATCTGCACATCGAAGATTTCCTTTGCTTCCTCTGCCGTCATCCATGTTTCAGCATTGATCAGATCTGTGACCTGTTCTTCTGTCACACCTTCTTTCACCCGTCCCATATATATGTCCGTGATGCTTTTCTGACATTTATCCAGTTCACTGATCAGCCGCTGAAAATCATCCGCATTTCCATACGCCCATGACAACGGTTTGTGAATCATGATCTGCGCACCCGATGACATTACAATCGAATCACAAGCCATCAGGATCACGGATGCGATCGACGCAGCCATTCCGTCCACGATGCCTGTTTTATGTCCGGTATGCCGTGATAAAATGCTGTGAATCGCTATCCCGGCAAATACATCACCGCCGCCGCTGTTGATGTACACCGTCAGTTCTGCCCCCGGTTCAATCTGATTCATAAAGTCTGATATGTCCTGCGGGCATGTATCTTCATCGCACCATGCTTCCCATGTTGAAGAAACAATGTCGCCGTATATATACAGATCCGCTGCATTATTCGATACATTTCTGAATTCCATAAACCCAGTATTTTCAATCTTCTTTGTTTTTGGATTTCTCCGTGAAAAATTGAATTTATTCTTCATCGTTTTCCCCTCCTTCCTGCGATTCTTTTTCATCAGGTTCTGTTCCGGTCGTGTCTGCCCGATCTCCTTCTTCCGGATCCTTCTGCGTTTTCTGATCCGTTTCCAGCTGTATAGGAAGCACGCTTTGCTACTGTGCATTTCCTGCTTTTTCGTACTGCTTTCCAACTTCTGTGATCGGAATATAATTTCCGTTCACGATCAGCTGATCGCCGCCTTCTGCATCCATCAGATCCAGTTTTCGTCGGCATTCATTCACTTTTTGAATTCCGTTCTGGACACCTGTTGCGAAAATCTCCATCTGTGTCTTGCTGTCAGTTCTTAGTAAAACTTTTTCGTTCAGTTTGTAATATTTTCCTTCGCTGAAAGCTTCTTCATCTGTCAATAACTTATAATTGACTTCTTCTTCGTACTGCTTTAACACAAAAAGCATCGTATCTGTCAGGAATGACAACTGCTGCATTTCGCTGTTGCTGTACGAAGATTTTGTATAATCATTGATCTGATTCGGCTTGATTCCGAATGCAGCTGCAATCTGAAGTGCTGAATATTTCTTTAATTCGATGAACTGGCTGTCCGAAAGTTTAATATCCAGCGGCGTCAGTTTCATCCCAAGTGGAACCGGAATGATTTTTCCGGCATTTTTTGCACCTGATCCGAATTCTTCAAATGCCTGCACCAGTTTTTCTTTCAAATCTTTGTTCAGATCTCCTGTGTATTCCAGCGTTGCTTTCCCAGTCAGTCCGCTTTCATATAAACTGTTCAGATAGTCCTGTGATGCCGCTGCGCCCTCCACAGTTGTCTTCAATATTGCCTGCACAGGAAGCCCCGTAATACCATCCAAGCTGTGTGATGTCTTGAAATGCAGGACTTCATCTGTCCCGAACACATATTGCTGCCCGCTGTATTTATCGTTGTAGACGTACCAGATCTTTCCCCTTCCTCCGAAGTATCCTTCATCATCCACTACGATCTGCACGCAGTTCGACGGCATGATCCACAAGTCCATGACTTTGTATTCTCCGCCGTATTTTTTTCTTTTGAACTTCGACCTGACATATACATACGCATTTCCGAAGTGGTTTCGGTTCATCTCCACAGCATTCCAGAAAGCTGTGGGCGTCATAAATGGATTCGGTCTGTTTTTCAGCAGTTTCGCAACATCCGACAGTTCTGGTTCAATGATCCCTTTGTCTGTTTTTTGATAATATTTCCACGGTATTTTTGCCAGCGTTTCAGACATCATTTTCAAGCATGTGAAGTACGTTACTTCCGCCATCACATCCTTGTTTTTTCTTTTCACACCAAGCCATTCAAGAAATGATTCTTCCTTCATCGCTGGCGATGTTTCCACGGTGAAGTTCATTTTTTTCGCAATCCATCCTTTGAACTTCTGCCATACATTCAACCTGCATCACCCCCTCGCCTGTTTTTTCTTGCTTGCTTCATATAGTTTCAGCCATTCTTCGACCGATTCTGCTGTATTCTGTTTCACTTCACCTTTCATTGCAGCTGTCCATGCGTCAATAATCGCATCTATCACGTCGATTCGTTCTGTCTGATACTCTTTGTCGATCTTGATTTCTCCGAAACTGTTGGAAGTTGTCTTTGCATTCGCGATCGACCATTTGATCATCGCGTTTCCATCGTGTTCCACATTTCCGGATTCAATTTCAAGTTTGAAATCAACCGTTGCATCATTCAGTGCCTTTGCTGACTGTGTTACAGCCACGCTGTCGAATCCCAATGCTTCCAGATCAGTCAGGAAAGCTGACGCATTATGCGGATCGTAAAGAATAAATTGCACATCCAGTTCATAATCGGTGATGATTTTTTCCAAGTAGGTTAAAATATACCGATAGTCAGTTTTTACCCCGCCCATCGTTTCTGTTACCGTTACAAGTCCGTCGCGGATCCATAAGTCATATTCCGTCCGGTCTGTTTTGATATGTTCTTCAACCCTTCTTTTTGGTATGAAACTGTGTGCATGAACAAAATATTTTCTGACATCATCTTTCAAGAACGGAAATACGATCGCCAGTGATGTCAAATCTCCACCAGCAGAAAGATCCAGTCCCACATAGCACTTCTGTCCCCGAAAATCCTCTAGTGTCTTCTTTGTTGCGCCATTTTGCCACAATTCCATGTCTTTCAAATAGACATCATTCGTCCATTGAATCCACATGTTCAGCTGTTTCACAATGAAATCGCGCAAACTGGATCCGCCCATTTCTTTCGCTGTTTCAGCAATCGGAACCATGTTTTCAAGTGCTTCCGGATCATATTGCAGAATCGGATTCGCCTTGATCCAGTTCTTCGGTGTCCACATGTCGTCTGTTTCATCCATTTGTGCGATGTATATGAACTGCGAATCATTGTGTGCAATGCCTTTCAGCACCTTCACGCAATATTCATACAATGCATAACATGGTGACTTCAGATCGAACCCTGCTGTCGTGATCACACTGATCAGCGCAGATTTCATCTTCTTGATTCCGCCTTCCAGAAGTTTGTACATCTGGTCGTTTTTGTGTGCATGGTATTCATCAACAATTCCAAGATACGGGCGGAATCCGTCGATTGACTTCGTATCTCCTGAAAGTGCCTTTATTTTGCTATGTGTCAGCAAACAATCTATTGTGCTGTTGTGTTCGTGGACGCAGAAGCATTCATCCAGATCAGGATCTGACCGGATAAACTTCACAATTTCATTGAATACGATCAGCGACTGATCTTTTTTCGTTGCTGTGCAGTATATCTGACCGTATTTGTACTTCTCAAAATTTCCGTAATATGCAGCCAGAATTCCATTCAGAAAAGATTTACCGTTCTGTCTTCCAAGTTGCACATATGATGTTCGGAATCTTCTGTGTCCGCCTGTTTTTGTCCGCCATCCGTTCAGATTTCCGAGAATAAAACACTGGAATGCGTAACATTCGACCTGTTCTTCCTCTTCGCCTTCTGCGATGGTCAATGTTTCAGCGAATTCAATGATTCTTTCCGCCTGCTCCACATCAAAATAGTATTTATATGGCGCAGCCTTTGACTTTTCGATGTCGTCCAGATGACGCTTGCAGGCAAGTTTTACCAGATCCCCGGCAATTATTTTTCCCGCAAGGACATCCGCAGCGTACTGTGTCGTTCTGTCCTGCATCGCATCATCACGCAAACTTGTCTTTAAATTTGTTTGTCTTCGGTGCTTCCGGTGCTTTTGGAATAATCAGGCGGCATCTTGACGATACTGTCAGTCCAAAATCTGCTGCACCCTGTCGGCACTGTTTGAAATACCTGTCCTGAATGATCGCCAGACGTTCCACCTGACTGTTCACAACCTCATGTTCTGCCATGATCGGATTGCCTTCTGCATCTTTTTTCCCTGTGTCATATGCCACAGTTACCATCAGCGGCTGCTTTGCGATCGTTTCTGTCACTTCTCTGTATTTCTCCTGCGCGATCACTAACCGCGCCAGTGCTTCCACGTCCAAGTTTGAAATCAGGTCGATCGCCCGCAGTTCTTTCACCGTTTTTCTGAATGCCTTTTTCTGCGTAGCTGTCAGGTATGACGGCGGCGTCACTCTGTCCGACGGTGCTTTCACTTCCGTCCGTTCTCTTTCTGCGATCTCTGCCTTTGTCAGATGTTTCTTTCCTTTTGCTTGTACCAGCGCGATCGGCTGTCGTTGTCCTGCCATTATATCGACCTCCTTTCCCGCTGCTTTTCCTTGCGGATTGTGTCAGAATCTGACACATGACCGTTTGCCCTTATATCTGAAATTTCCGTGGGGAGTTTTCTCCACAGAATAGAGGGAGCGCGACTAATCCAGCCCGGTCAAAACTTTTTCGATACCCCCTGCCCCTTTCCAGTGCTGCCGGATAATGTTCCGCAACAGCTCCTGCGTCTGTCTTTTCGTTGCTTCGTCCTTCTTGTACAGCGCACTGATGATACCGTGGTTTCCATTGCTTAACGGGAATAGGTTTTCCACATTCAAACGCTGCGTCCAGTCTTCTTCTATCTCCGTGATGTGGTGTACCATGTCAGCCACAACAATCTTGTGTTGAACATAGTACGCATACATGTCCAAGTCGTCATATAAAGACAGTGCAAACGCCCGTACTTTGCGCCATTCTGCCGACACATAGAAAGCCGCTGCTTTCTTATTTCTTCGGCGCAGATTGTATTCCATATGCCTTGACATCTTGTCGCTTTCCTTTGCTTCACAGTCCGGACACAGGCGTAATTCCTGCGGTATCAATACCCCGCATTTACATCTGTGTAATAGCACTATGTACCACCTTCTTTCGTGCTATATATGCACTGCACGCAGGCATCTTTGCAGATGCCCGTTGCAGTGTTCAGAAGGGCGTGGAAACGGCAATAAAAAAGCGACTGCACATTTCTGTACAATCGCTTCTTGCAACTTTCCACGCTATCAGTTTACATCTTTCATCCCACCATTAAAACCCCAGCTTTTCCCCAACTTTTCCCCAAAAAGAAAAGCAAAAAGGATTTCTTTTTAATATTTTTCAACGCCATCTATCCCGAATAACTTCACTGACATTTTCCTGATCAATTCTTTTGACCATCTGGACGGTGTGTTCTTTCCGCAGTTCTGGATGTCTGCAATCTCTTCATACGATACCCCATCAATATAATGCATCTTAAAGGCATCGTATTTGTATACCATTTCTTTCGTTTCATATTCTGCCCGCAATTCTTCCATTGCTCTGTCAATATTCGCAATCATCATCGCTGTCTTCATTTTTGATCTGCGAACACTTCCAAGATGTGCGCCTTCTCCTCTGAATACATCATACTGTTCTTCCTTTAGTTCTTCTTCCTCTGATACTGCGCTTTCAATATGTCTTTTCATTTCGATGTATTCTTCCATCAGCATCCGTGTGTTGTGCAGCACCTGCTGCCTGCGGATCTGTCTTTCCGCTTCCAGTGCTGTCTGCACCACCTTCTTCACGAAGGTTTCTTCATTCTTTTCCTTTTCCTGCTCCATATTTGCCACACCATCCTTCCTTTATTATCCTTTTGTCGTCTTCTTTTTCGGCGGTCTATACTGCTGCCGTTTTGGTCGTTTTACCATCGGAATCCCTCGCCTTCTGCGCTCATTGTTTGACATCCGGCTTTTCTCCTCATAATATCGCCGCCATAACTCTCTTTTTCTGATCTGTGTTTCTGTCATCGTATTATTTTCATGTATACGCCTGAAAACCTCTGATATTTTGTCAGCCACCTGCCGTATATTCTCCATCATTTCCGCAAATGTCATATTCAGCTTCACGGCTGCATCACTGATCATTTTCAATGTTTCTGCTGCCTTATCCGGCGACAGATTCCATTCTGCTTCTGTTTTTCTGATCACTTTTTCCACTTCCTCCGGTTCAACCTGCATTTTAGCCGCAATATAGAATTTTCTGTCTTCATATGCTGGAAGATCTTCGATTTTTCGGATTTCTGCATCTTCTGTTTTCTTTTTTTCTTCCGGTAGTGAAATATCATTTACAGGAATTACCATTTCCGGCTTCTGGTCTTTTTCTTCGATCTGAATTCCGCCTTTTTTATATTTTTTCATTCCGATCTTCATTTTTGTTTCTTCGATTGCCTGTCCTACTTTTCTAAACGCTTCTTTCAGCCCCATATCGTCACATCCTTCCTTTTCGCCTAATTGAAAGGTAATTCTTCGTCGATGCCTTCCGGTATATTCATAAATCCATCATTTTCCGTCTGATCCGGTTTTTGATGTCCTCCTGCTCCGCCGGATCCCTCTGCTGTCGCTTTGCTTTCTGCGAATTCAATGTCTTCCGCGATCACTTCCGTCGTGTATACTTTGATATTGTCTTTATTTGTGTAGCTTCCCGTCTGGATCCGCCCGGTCAATACAATCTTCGTTCCCTGATGCACATACTTTTCCACAAATTCCGCACTTTTTCCAAAAGCAACGCAAGAAGGAAAGTCAGCATCTTGCTGACCTTCCTGTTTTCTGCCCCTTCGATCGACCGCAAGCGTAAATCTTACAATCGCCATCGGATCCTGTCCCTGTGTGTATCTCACCTGCGGATCCCGTGTTAAACGTCCCATCAAAATCACTTTGTTCATGTTTTTCTTCCTCCTGCTTTATATATCCCACTGGAATTAGTATTCTTCTTTCTCCTTTGTCTTCAACGTCGTATACTTCCCCTGTTGCAAGTACAATCTGTGTTTTGCTCATTCTCGCCTTTCTAACAGCCTTTCGGTCATCTGTTCATACAGCTTTTTGAATATATCTCTTTCCGTCCTTGTCTTGATCAGTTCTTCATTTGTTTCCGTCTGTACTTTTTCTTCCGTCTTTTTCTCCTCTGCTTTTTTCTCTTCTTTCTGATCAGTGACAACTGTTTTGTCCTTCGTCGCCCCCCCCCCCCGCATCGCCTAAACCGATCGAGATCATCAGTCCTATGTCGATGTTCTGCATCTCCTGCGCTGTACACACCCCGATGTATTTTCCAATGCGTTCCACAGCGACTGTGTGGATCTGTTCACACAAAACAGTGCTGACGCGCCCTGTTGATCGGATCGTGCAATGTGTCGGAAGTTCATTCTTCGGCTGCGTTGTCAAATATACAACTTCCAGCGTCTGACTGTTTTTATTATTTTTATCATTGCTGACAATCACGCCCGGTCTGTCTGCCTGCTGTTCGCTCCCTGTGTTGTATCCGCCCCGGCTTATATAATAGATTTCTCCTCTTTTTACATCATCTTTCGGAAGTGTTGTTATCTGCATCTTTCTTTTCCCCTTTCCTGTCCATTTCTTTAATACCCTGACCGATTGCATTTACTGCAATTACGATCAGTCCCACAAGAATCACTGCTGCCAGTATCATCACAAGCCAGATCAGCAACGATCCTGTTGCATTTATCACTCTTTCGATGTTCATCTGCATCATGATCCGACTTCCTCCTTGTATTGTTCCTTCAGCATAATCATTCTTTCTTCCTGCTGCTTCTTGATTTTTTCATCCTTCATGATCAAACGCTGGATTGTCTGCGCCCTGCTCCGGATCTGTCTATGCAATTTGATCTGTCGTTCTACCTGCTGCCGTTTCTGAATCAGGAACTGCATTTCATGGTCTACAATCAGCACTGTGTATTTCTTTCCGCATTCCTGACAGGTAAAATACTGTTCTGTTACGTTGAAGCCCTCCGCCTGTCTTGCAATAACTCTAGTTTTCACATTTATGTGTTCAATTACAGATCCGCAGACATCGCAGACAACTTCTGATCCGTTTCTGTACGCTTCTTCATTGAATTTCTTTTCCATGTCGTTCTCCTTTCCTATGTCGCAGGCATCAGGATGTCTTGACTGTTTTCTTGATCCAGCTGCGCGTGTGCGGGCATTACCCCGCACATATGCGCCATCATTGCAGCGATTGCTGTGTCAAATTCCGGTTCCAGCTTTTCGTACTGATCATCCGGCATCGTTTCCCACAGCTTCGTCTGAATTTCTCTGATTCCGATCATAGCGTTCATCAATCTATCCTGTGTCAACAGCTTCTTCGCACTGTATTTCTTCAATTCTGGCTTTACAAATTTGTTTCTATCTGCCATCAGTCTTCATCCTCCAAGTCAATCAGTCCCAATGCTTCCGCATCGTAGACATCCATAATCCCGATGACAGCATATCCTTCAATGATCGCACTGGATGTCTGTGCATCGTCGGCGCATGTGATGCATACACGCATCTGTTCACCTGTTGATCTTCCATCACGGAATGCAAGCAGTGTCAAAATGTCCTTTTCTCTGTATCCTGCCTGATCCTCTTTCACAATCATGTGGCGGATCTTTCCTTCTTTGATGTCTTTGAATAATTCCGCTGACACTCGCATCATTCGCGCTTTCTTTTCATCCGAAGGCAGGTTCTGCATCTTTTCTTCCTGCTCCATTTCAGTCAGCTTTTTCGCCGTTTCCCTGTCGATTGCCGCCTGTTCTTCGTCATACCGCTGTTCCGGCGTCTTTTCAGCTTCCGCTTTATCAACATAACGATCACAATCCTGACATGTCCCTGTTTTCACGTTGCATTCTGAATATCGCTGGCATGAATAGCAAAGCGATGTAATGCTTTCCGGATGTGCCTGCTGCCATTCTTCTTCCTGCTCCTCTGCCGTTTCCTCCTTTCCCCATTCCTCCGGATCTTCCGGCAAATTCATCTGTCCCGGAATCTCTGCTTTTTCTGCTGCTTCTTCGATCTCTTTCTTTGCCTGCTTCACTTCTTTTAATGACAGCCCGTCTTCTTTGTACTTTTCCAGCAGTTCCATCTGCTTGTCCTCTGCCATTCCGCTAATTTCATATGCTGCCGAAAAGGTCAGGCGACCTTCTTTCAGTTCTGCCGAAAATTCCGGAATCAAATGCTTGTTAATACTTTCAATCTGTGCAATCTTCGTTCCGGTCGTGTTCATAATTGAAGCGATCACGTCACGCAGACGCCCGCTGTCCAGTTTGTACCCCTGAAGCGTCAATCCATTATCCTTCATGTACTGAAGTGATTCCTTCAGGCGTTTTTCCTCTTCCAACATGTCCGCGATCGTCTTATCGCGATACGCATTCGCAATGATCAGCTGTACCATTTCTTCATTCTCTTCAGCTGCGCTTTTGATCTGGCATGTCACCGTTTCAAAATCTTCATATCCCTTTTCCAGTAACAAATTCAATGCACGCCATCTTCTTTCCCCGGCGATGATCTTATATTCTCCGCGTTCACAGGGCGCATATGCTACTGTCATATTCTCCATCAAACCGACCGCCAAGATTTCCTGTGCCAGCTGTTCAATTCCCGGCATCGAATAAAAATTCCTGTCATTGCTGTAAATCTTCCGGATGCTAATGTCCCGTGTCCGGAATCTTGCTTTCGGTTTCTCTTCTGCTGCTGCCTTGCTGTTTTTATTTAAGGCATCCATTACGCTCCATCCTGCTGCCATGTTTATTCCTCCTCTGCTTTTATCGTGATCGTTATCTGTTCCAGCACCTTCCGGCTTGCGTTCTTCACATCCGCGTGTGAATCACTTCTGTCTTTTTCTATGTACTTCTGAATCAAACGCTTTGTCTTCTCCGGATCCAGAATGATCTTAAACTTCGCAATCGCTTCATCGAACCTTTTCTGTATCTGTTTATCCGTCATATTGTTATCATCAATTTCACGAAATATCGGTTCCGCTTCCGATTCGTCGATCTGATCAATAATGTCTGTGATCTCCTCTTGTAGATCCTGCATTTTCTTTTTCAGTTCGTCCGCCTGCTTTGCTCTGTCCTGAAGCTGATTAAATGTCTTCAGGCTGATCGTTACCTGTCCATCAATTTCCATGTCTATCCCTCCATATCTTTCAGCAGTTCCGTCACAACATTCCGATAGTCCTGTGTGACAATACAATTTTTAGAAAACTTCGGAAGCGGTACGCGCTGCATGGTTGCCTTTTCCGCAATGATGGATCTTCTAACAGCCGTCACGAAGCAATCCTGTCCAGATGATTCTTTCAGCCATGCTTCCACCTGAAGGCTTGTCTGGTTCTTCTGTCGCATAGTCATTAAAATCTTCATGCGGATCCGGTCGTTCAGGCTTCGCAGATCTTCCAGCTGTTCATCCATATTCGCAATCGCTTCAATTTCAAATCCGCCGATCTTAACCGGAAGGATCACAAGATCTGTCGCCACCAAAACATTCGTCACGGTCATATCCAGCAGCAGCCCACAATCAACCACGCAATAATCATATACGTCCTGCACTTCCAGCATTGCAGCCGCAAAGCGAAGGATCTGATCTTCTTTTTCGTTCAGCAGCAGATTCATGTTAGTCCGCATTAAATATCCATTTGCTGTGATGATGTCAATATTGTGATACGGTGTTGTCTGGATCAGGTCTGTTGTCTTGTAAGATCCTCCGACGCTTCTGTGTCTTTCCAATAATTCAGACATCCCGATCCCTTCCGGTTTATATCTGTCATACAGCATTGATACATTGCCTTGCTGATCCGCATCGACCAGCAACACCTTCTTCCCCTGTTCTTCTCCCAGCAGGTAAGCGATCGAAGCCGCCGTCATTGTTTTGCCGATCCCGCCCTTCTGGTTCATAATTGCGATTGTTTTCATGATGTGTACCTCCTATTTCACAATTTTGAATTTTTTTCTGTTTCTTTTTGCCTGTTCCTCCGTGATGATATATTCATCACATTCCTGTTTCCACTTATCCGGATTCTTCGTATCTCCGTCATACCATCTGCACCACTCGCAGGCGTCGCAAAATATCTTTGCATCTCCTGCCGTTTTATCTTCGCTGTATAGATTGTTCGCGCAGTGATTGCATATGCAGCCGCCGCAAGGAAAAGCATAATCACTTCGCTTCATAGTATTCGTTATACTTGCAACGCTTGCACTTTCGATCCAGCGTCCCATCATCCGGATTTCTGCACCCGGTACATTCTCCGCGGCTGCTGATCATTGCTTCCTTGAATCCGAATTTTTTGTGCCTTTGTGCCAGTTCACAGTTCTTCAGTGCTTTCCTTGCCTGTTTGGATCTTTCTTCTACTCTTTGAAAATAATACATTTCACTTTCCCGTTCTTTCTGATCATCAGGTTCTGTTCTGACATTGCATCTTCTCTGTTTCCAGTATCAATTTTCTTCAGGTTGATATATTCTTGTAGCACCCGGATCGCTTCTTCTGCCCCATAGCAAACTGTGCAGTAATGTCCTGCTGCCGCCAGTGCCTTCAGCATTTTCTTCTGACTGTCTTCCAGTCTTCCGGTATCGTATTTCATTTCAATGTACAAACCGTTGTACATTCCCATCGGAACCGGAAGACACAGATCCGGAATCCCAGCTTTCACGCCCATCTGCTTCAATTTCACTGCTTCCGCTTTGTTGCGGCTCCCCCCATTCGGGCAATGATGCAGCAGTTCCAGTTCCGGATGCGCGTTCTGGTTCCATCGCGCCCAGTCCATGACGCTCATTTGCTCTGTATCCTCGCTTCTTCTTGCGTATCTTCGATTCACTCTTCTTCCTCCTTGCATATGTTCCAATATTTGCAGAACAGGCAGCAGTGATGACATTGCTGGATCCTGATCATATGGATCATGTGTCTGATCTTCTTCGTGATGTTCCTGATCATCCGCGCCCCTCCTCTGCTTTCTTTTTCTCTTCTTTCAGCTGTTGCGCTCGATCCATAATCTTTGTGTTGTATGTATACTTCACAACGCCCTGATCCCACAGATTCGCTTTTGCGCCCTGCTTCCCGTAGTTATAAACTGCCAGCGTATAGTACGGAAGATCTTCATCTGGTACTGTTCCGCGAAGATCGTTCTGGATTTCTGACAGATAATTCACGCCAACCAGCACATTCTGATATGGATTCTTCAAGTCATACGCTCCCAGTTCTTCCATCCTTTGCATATGCCATTTTTCCGACACCTGCATCAAACCGATTGACGTTCCATTGTCGCCTTCAGCGTCCCATCTGCATCGGGATTCCTGTTCGATCAATGCAAAAACCATTTCATAATCGACGCCATTCTGTTCGCATACAATGTATGTATATACCTGAATGATCGTCGGCAACTCTCCGCCTGCTGCCTTGCATTCTTCAGATATTTCATGATAATAAAATCCTGTCACTTGATCGCTCCCCCAGTCCTGCGACATTGTATTCCACGGAAAATCATATGTACCGTACAGACTTTTGCATCCATATACATCCGTCATGTCTGTCTGCTCCACTGGATCCTGCCGATCATACAATTCTTCGATCTGCTCCTGCTGCTGCCGGATCTCCTGATCCCATGCCTGCACCTGCTTTTCAAATTCGTGCATTTGTATTGTCAGCACCAGCAGAAAAATGATCAGCGGCATCGCAAGCATTGCCGGATGCCTTGCAATGAAATCCCATACAGCACATACGATCTTCAAAGTCTTCCTGATCAGTCTTTTGATCTTTCTTCGTGCTGTTCTCCTACTTCTTGCCCTTGTCATGTGCCGTTCCTTTCCTCAACCGCATCCGCCCGTATATGTAGAACCTGCCGTTGAACGTGTTATATTTCACTTCTGCTTCAGCAAAATCATATTTATCGCCATACCATTTCATCAAATGATCGCAGACATTCAGATCTCCTTTTACGATCCTGTCCACATCCTTCTGTTTCGTTTTGTAATGATTGACTTTTTCTTTCGGTTTCCGCAGTCCCTTTGATGCACACCATGTCTTTTGATACTTTCCTTTTTTGCTTTTCTCTTTCGTGATGTACCTTGCCATTCCGACCAGACCGTTTTCATCCCTCTGAAGCCTTCTGATCTCATTTCTTTTTCCAAGATTCCAGACTGCTTCAACCGTGTCCATATCCACATCGCCATCCATAACGATGTGATGATGCCAGCGTCCTTTTTCACTGCATTCTGTGACATACACATATCTTGCATTACTCAATCCCTGCTTCTTCCGCTGGTAATTCAGTCGCCTGATATAGTTCTGCATGTTCTTCGTTGTCACTTCCATCGAAGCAGGCATATTGTCATCCGTGTATGTGAATGTCGCCCATATATCTCTATCCGTGAAGTTCTCACTGATCACCCTTTCGCACATCTTTTTACTGTTTTTATCATTCAGATTCTTCTGTGCCTGTCTTTGCCTTTTTCTTTTCCCTTCATCCGGGATCTGATCTTTCTGTCCCTTTGTAAACTCTGGATAGATTTTCACTTCCAGCTGATCACCTGATCGAATCTCCTTCGTTGCATAGATGCTTTTCACCTTGCCTTCCTTCAGGATCCTTTCTTCGTTTGCTTCCTCCATCTTATCCAAACTATTCTTATACGCTGCTTCATAGTCATAAGGGACATATACAGCCTTCCTTCTTTTCTTTCTCATTCCCTTTACTTCCTTTAGTTGAATTGTTAGTATCCATTACAAGGTCGTTTTAGGAAGTTCAGAAAAGCGCGGATTCATTGACTTTTCAGGCTGTCCGGTGTACAATATCTTTGATGTGTACTATGGTTTTCGGGCATCGTCCTGAAGCCACTGTGAAGCCTTCTGGTGCCGCCAAGCATACCAGAGGGCTTTTATATTACCCTGCTTTTCTAACGTCCTGCATCGCCTTCCTGACGTTCACTGTCATCCTTCTTTCTCTTCTCCTCTCCCAGAATTATCTTTCGGAAGATGCTTTCAAATATCGGAACCGCTATGCTATTCCCCGCCTGTTTATACAGTGTCATGTAATATCTTCCTTTTCTCTCATGTACAGCTTTTGCTGCTTCAAATTCTTCGTCTGTATATCCCATCAGCCGCCAGCATTCCCGTTCTGTCAAATATCTGTATCGTCCTGATCCACAATCAATCACCTGTGCTGGTGTTCTATCCTGCCGTGTTGTAATCGTGTAGGCAAAATCTTTGATCACCGTCGCCCTTTTTATCCCTGACGCGCCGATCACGTTATATACAGATGGCTGTGTGACGTTATATACTTCTGGAACATTTTCGTTATCTTCCAAAAAATCGCTGATCTTACGCATAGGCGTCCTGATCAGACTTGTGAAATCAAATTTTTCACCATTCAGGCAGCTGATTGTAAACACTCTTTCGCGTGCTTGCGGCAGCCCGAATTCTCTTGCATCTAAAACATCGTAATTATTTGTATAGCCCATTCGTTCCATCTCTTTTTGATAACGCACAAAATTCGCAATCATATGTTTCGATGTCACATTTTTCACATTTTCCCAGATCACATATTTCGGTTTCCATTCCCCCATCTGGTCAATAATGTGAATCGTTTCCCACATTAAACTTGATCTTGTTTCGCTTCCTTCGTCCGCCCCTCTTTGATGTCCGGCTATACTGAAATCTTGACACGGACTTCCATGTATCAAAATATCCGGCTTCAGGTTCCACCCCACGACAGACTGTGTTTTATATGGCAGTTCTTCACTAAACATATTGTTATAAGATCGGACTGCTTTTTCATCAATTTCAACGTAGTCGATCGCTTTTGTTGGTATCTTTAGATTTCGCAATGCACATCGCGGGCTTCCTATTCCTCCGAATAGTTCCAAAATCTGCACTGGTCTTTCTTCTGTTGCTGTCATCTGTTCATTTTCCTTTCTATGTACCGCCTTCCGGCATAATCAATCTGCGCTGATCAGCGCAGTCATATATATCACCACATCCCTTCCGGCAACATCTGACGCTGCGTTGTTGCTTTTCGCATTAAAAAGCATCTGAAAACCTGTTGGACATCCGCATAGAATTCTGGCAGTCTATGCCCGCCGCTATTTTTCCACAGTGTTCATCGGACGGCTATCAGCTTGCCATCGTCAGCGATCACGTTGCCATCGTGACCGGACGGGGCTTGCGCCCCGTTTCGGCTTCACTCTCCGTTGAACATTTCTTTCAGAAGATCTTTGATGCCTGCTGCCACTTCCTGCCCTGCTTCCGCAAGCTGTTTGATCAGATCTTTCTGTTTTTCCATTTCTTCCTGTGTCGGAATCTCTACTGCTTTGCTATCCTGTTCCATCCCTTTAAAGATCGCATATATCACCAACATACAATCTTCTTTCGTTTTGAACTCCGCGATCTCCTCTGCGCATCCATCAAATACCTGAATCGTATGCCTGATGTTTTCACTCTTTCTTTGTTTGTAGTCTTTTGATTCTTCATATCCGATCCCTTCTATGTGACCAGACATGTTATAAATCCGCGTTTTGTCCTGCGATAAAATGTACATTTCTTCACCTTCTTAATAGTCATAATCAATATTTTCATCTGCTTCTGTGTAATATTCCCCGTCATAGCCTTTCGCCATTAGTTGATCGTAGCAGTCCCAGCAAACCAGTCTGAACGGGATCCCATTGCAATCCCGTGTGAACTGCATGTCACTTCGTTGCACCGGATGCCCGCACACGGGACATGTCCGGATGTCAGTCGATCTTTTCTTTGTCACTGTCGTTCCTCCTTTCTGTTCTCTTTCATCAGCCAGATAGTTTCATCATCGTTACAAATTCCGAAGTATTCATCTGTCCGTGTAAAGTTGAATTCAATTCCATAAAACTGTCTGATTGCTAACTTGAAAACTTCCCATCTATCCTGGCAGCTTTTGCATGTACGATCCCAATATCCGAAGCCTATTCCCTGATCTGGATCACCAATTCCCGGCGTCGCTTTTCTTCGTTCTTCCAGCGCCTGATCCCATGCCTTGATCGTTTCTTCCAGTTCTCCGCCCATTTCTGTCATCATAAATTTTTTAATATTCAGCTTCATATTCTTCCGCCTTTCATATGTACTTCCCCGATCCTTTTCGGGGAACAAATTATATTGCCTTCTGTGCCATGTCTGCGCTGTACTGCTTCCGGTTTCCGTTTTCTGCGCCACCTCTTTTCAGTTCGTGGTAGATGGTGGCTCTGTGAACGTCCATTGCTTCCGCGATCTCTTCTGCACACTTTCCCTGCTTGCACATCGCTTCAATGGCTTTCCGGTCTTCATAATTCAATCTTTTATATTTCCTTGCCACGTTCTCATTCTCCTTTCCTTTGTAAATAAAAAATGCGGTAAGAGTTTTTACGCTCTACCGCATTCTGCTTTTTGAGTAAAAAAAATAAATGCGGCAGAGGTTTAATGCCTCTTGTCGCATTTAATTTTAAAACTTATAAATTTTTTTAAATTTTTTTAAAAAAAGAGAAAACAGGCCTGTTTTTCCGTAAAAATCCACTGCAGACCTGTTTCCTTTTTACTTATTCCCTTTGAAAAATCAGCCAAGATCGATCTTGAGGTCACCTGGTTTGATAATTCCTTTTGCACGGAAAACCTTACCGATCGCCCAGGTAATCGCCAGCGGCAGCACAAAACAGATCAGGATCATTCCGATCCAGTCAGCTGCTCCCGTGGTATAACCTTCTGGCATCTGTGTCCAGCCGGTAATAACGCCGATCGGGCCTACCAGCCCGGAAGTTCCCATTCCGGAAGAGATGGCCGGACCATTGTTGCGCATATGGAACACGCAGGTTGCGATCGGACCGGTGATCGCAGAAGTGATCACCGGCGGAAGCCAGAGAACCGGTTTTTTCATAAGATTCGGAACCTGAAGCATGGACGTTCCAAGCCCCTGAGCCACAAATCCGCCGATCCCGTTATCCGGAAAACTTAAGATTGCAAAGCCCAGCATATGTGCACAGCAGCCCGCTGTGGCCGCTCCGCCTGCCAGTGCCAGTCCGTTCCAGACCTCCATCGTCACGCTTCCGTCCGCGATGCCTGCAAGAACCGCACCTCCACTGATTCCGATCGCAGCACAGATCGCTGCCGAACTGATCGGAAGGGTCAGCACCACGCCAACTACCACCGATACGATGATTCCCATCCAGAACGGTTTTAGATCGGTTGCCCAGCCGATAAAAGAGCCAAGGGCATCACACACATTCTTGCATACAGGAGCCAGAAGCATCGCAAGAACCACGCCGACAATAACAGTCACTGCCGGTGTCACAATAATATCGACCTTCGTCTCCTTGGAAACCAGTTTTCCGATCTCACAGGTGATGACAGCCACAAAAAACACTGCCAGCGGGCCGCCGGAACCACCGATCGCATTGCAGGCTGCTCCCACTGCACATAAAGAATACATGACCAGCGGCGGTGCCTGCAGGGCATGACCGATTGCAAGTGCCATTGCAGCACCTGTCACACTGGTTGCATAACCACCGATCTCCAGAAGTTTTTCTGAGACGAAGCTTCCCGGACACACATTCTGCCCGATCGTATTGATGATCGTACCAATCAACAGTGACGCAAAAAGTCCCAGTGCCATGGATCCCATCGCATCAATGCCGTAGCGTTTGAACGATATGATCACATTCTTTCGTTTCAGAAAGCTTTGTTTTTCGCTTTTCATAATAACTTTCCCCTCGTAAGTTTATTTGTTATCCGGAATTTTATTCTTCCGGATCTTTGACCGGCTCTGCCGGAACAAACACTCTGGAATGATTTTTTTCTGCTTTTTTCTGCTTCCTGGCTTCTTTCTGTGCCTCATCGCAGAATTCCATCTGAGAATTAACAAGGACCTTACCCCTCTTATCCTGCTTTTCGTAAGTTCCGTCAGGCTTAAGAAGGTGTGCCTTTACATTATCACGGAATTCCAGATCCAGGACGTGTTCGATTTCTTTTTTGATCTTTTCATCCTCTACAGGGAATACGATCTCCACACGACGGTCCAGATTTCGCGGCATCCAGTCCGCACTTCCCATATAAATCTCTTCCGTGCCGCCATTCTGGAAATAAAAGATCCTGCTGTGTTCCAGGAATTCTCCCACGATAGAGCGGACATGGATATTTTCACTGACTCCCGGAATTCCCACCTTCATACAGCAGATTCCACGAACCAGCAGATAAATCTGTACGCCACAGGAAGAAGCATGATACAGTGCCGCTATGATTGCCGGATCACACAGCGAATTCATCTTTGCGACAATACATGCCGGAATCCCCTGTTTTGCATGCTCTGCTTCTCTTTCGATCAGCTGAAGAAAACGGTTTTTCATCCAGATCGGAGCCACGATCAGACGATTCCAGCGTTTCGGTTCCGAATATCCGGAAAGCATATTAAACACTGCCGTCGCATCCTCTCCAAAACGCTCGTCGCAGGTAAAAATACCACAGTCTGTATACAGCTTCGCTGTAGAATCATTGTAGTTACCGGTCGCCAGATGCACATAGCGGCGGATGCCGGTTTCTTCTCTTCTGACAACCAGAGTGATCTTGCTGTGTGTCTTAAGCCCTACCAGACCGTAGATAACATGGCAGCCTGCTTTTTCCAGCATCTTCGCCCAGACAATGTTGTTCTCCTCATCAAATCTAGCCTTAAGTTCTACCAGAACTGAAACCTGCTTTCCGTTCTCTGCTGCCTGTGCAAGTGCCGCAATGATTGGCGAGTGTCCACTGACACGGTAAAGCGTCTGCTTGATCGCCAGAACTCCCGGATCCTTTGCTGCCTGACGCACAAAATCAACAACCGGATCAAAGCTCATATATGGATGATGAAGGAATACATCGCCCTCACGGATCACCTCAAAAATATCCTTGTCATTCTGAAACTGCACTACCGGAGCCGGCGTATATTTCGGGCTCTTGTACTCGTCAAAGCCGTCCAGTCCATATACCTTCATCAGCATGGTAAGATCCAGAGGTCCGTTGATACTGTAAATATCCGCATCCCTGATCTCGAATTCCATCTTGAGGATATCAAGAAGACGCTTATCCATCTTTTCTTCTGCTTCCAGACGAATGACCTCTCCCCACTGACGTTTCTTAAGCTGTTTCTGGATCTCTACCAGAAGATCCTCTGCCTCATCCTCATCGATCGTAAGGTCTGCATTACGCATGATACGGTACGGATGTGCACATACAACGTCATTGCTCAGAAAAAGCTTTCCAATGTTGCGTTCAATGATCTCCTCCAGAAGAATCACGGTACGGTCTCCCTTCTTCACAGACGGGATCTCCACGATCCTCGGAAGCACAGACGGAACCTGTACCGTCGCAAATTCCAGTTCCTTTGTATGCTTCTTATTGTTTTTCTTCGCGATCAGCGCACCGATATTCAGTGTCTTATTGCGGATCAGAGGAAACGGTCTGGAAGAATCCATTGCCATAGGTGTCAGGACCGGATATACATTATCCTCAAAATACCGGTCAACGAATTCCTGCTGCTTCTGATTCAGGTTTTCATGCTCCGCAATAAGATGAAGCCCTGTCTTTTCAAGTGCCGGAAGAACCGAACGGTTAAAGGTATTGTACTGTACCTTCACCAGTTCATGTGTCTGTCTGCTGATCTCCTTGAGCTGTTCCTCTGAGGTCATTCCTGCAATATCCTTCTTCTTATAGCCTGCATGCACCTGGTCTTTCAGAGATGCAACACGAACCATAAAAAACTCATCCAGATTCGAAGAAGTGATGCTCAGAAATTTCAGTCTCTCAAACAGCGGAAGTGTTTTGTCCCGTGCCTCACTCAGAACTCTCTCATCAAATTTCAGCCAGCTCAGCTCTCTGTTTACATAGTATTCTGGTTTTTCAAATCTGCTTAAATCCATATTTTCCCTCCTCTACGCTCTGCGTCTGCGTTTCAGCACAAGATGTATTCCAAAGACTTCCTCAAAGAAGTTTACCTTATCCTTAAGAAGTCCAAGCTCCAGTGAAATGTCACGGCTGGAATCGATCATAACCTGCAGTTCTCTGTCTTTAAGCACGGCTTTGAGCCCCTGCACCTTCTGATAATGGCTTCGGTCCATGGCATTCGCAAGTCGAAGGATCGCGGTCAGTTTTGCCACCAGAAGATACCGTTCCTTATCAAGCCCCGGACCATCGTCATAATTTCCATAATAGACAAATTCCGTCGTGTTATATCTCACCGCACTGGCGATCACACGCCGCTCCTCTGTAGAAAGTCCGATGATCTCTGTTGCCATGATAATACGATAAGAGCATTCCGCAACATCACCCATGCTGATGTATTTTCCGCAGTCATGCAGCTGCACTGCGATCTGCAGAAGAAGCCGTTCTCTGCTTCCCATACCATGGACTTTCTTCATGCTGTCAAAGATCGCCAGTGCGATCTCTGTTGTACCCTGGATATGGTTTTTGCCGCTGGAATAACGTTTTGCAATATTTCTGGAAGCTACCAGAATATCATTTTCGAAGTTATGGACACTCTTGATAAATTTTTTCTTCTCACCATAATCATAGGCAATTCCGTCAAGAAGCGAAACTCCGGGAACCCAGACAGCCTCCGCCTGAAAAATATCCAAAAAGTTTTTGCAGATGACCATCGTCGGAACGATCAGGGATGCATATTCCAGATCTACACCCATATCATCCGCCAGCGTCTGTTCCGTCTTGTTGAGTGTATCTTCATAGTATGTCCGGAATTCATCCATCGTAAGAATATGTTCGCCGTTATGTCCCTGAAGAATCGTATCTGTAAGAAAATCCCCCATCAGGATCACATTTTTGATCTCCCGTTCCTTCAGATACAGTCTCTGAAATGCAGTCAGGTCATTTCGGATAAACTCCAGAATCAGCTGGTCATAGTGTGTCGTAGCCTTTTCGAGTTCTTTGAGCCGTTCACGGATGCGCATGCTTCCCATCTTAAGGCTCTGCGTCGTTACAAGTGTGTCCTTGTCAAACAGAGACACCTGCAGTCCGCCTCCGCCTACGTCCAGGATCGCCGTTCCCTTCTGGATCATTTTTTTGAATCCGGCTTCCTTTGCCGCAATAGATTTGTAGCCAAGGAAATGCTGCTCTGCATTGCTGAGGATTTCAACCCGGATTCCGGTGCGGCAATAAATCTGTTCCTGTACGATCAGAGGATTTATCATCTCACGAAACGCACTGGTCGCACAGGCACGATAATCCGAAACTCCGAACTCCTTCATCATCTTGCTGAAATCGTTGAGGATCATACAGATAGAATCCACGATCTCCGGCTCAAGACGTCCTGATGAATAAGCTCCCTTTCCGATCTCCAGGCGATATCTCACATCGTTCAGCTGACGAAAACCAATCTTCTTTGACAGTTCAAAGATTTTCATGCTGACCTCATAGGATCCGATGTCAATCGCTGCAAATGTTGTTATTGCCATATCCCATACCCCTTCCTGCTTTTGTTATTTGGATTCCTCTTTTCCGAGAAGGTGATCAATAAACTGCTGTGCCGTTCTTCCGGTAAGACCTCCATGAGAGATTTCCCACTTTCCAGCCTCCAGAAGCAGCTGGTCTTCCGGCATCTGAATGCCATGACGGGCAGCCAGTGTCTTCACGATCGTGTGGAATTCTTTGCGGTCCGGTGCGCCAAAGTAAATACGAACACCAAAACGGTATACCAGAGAGAGTTTCTCCTGTACGGTATCAGAGGAATGAATATCATCATCTGCTCCGACCTCCAGCTTATCACCTGCTCTCTCCCGAACCAGATGACGGCGGTTACTGGTCGCATAGATCAGAATATTGTCCGGCTTTCTCTCCAGGCCTCCCTCGATCACTGCTTTCAGATATTTATATTCAATTTCAAATTCTTCGAAGGAAAGGTCATCCATATAAATAATAAATCTGTAATTACGGTCTTTGATCTGGGCGATCACCTGATTCAGGTCCTGGAACTGATGCTTGTATACCTCGATGATACGAAGTCCCTCATCATAATACTGATTCAGGATTCCCTTAATGCTGGAAGACTTTCCTGTACCGGCATCACCAAACAGGAGACAGTTGTTTGCTTTTCTTCCATGGACAAAAGCCTCCGTATTCTCGATCAGCTTCTGCTTCGGGATCTCATATCCTACAAGGTCATCCAGACGCACATGGGCAATCCTTGTGATTGGAACGATCTGTGCCTTTCCTTTCTCATCACGCTCAATACGGAAGGCCTTATGAAGTCCCAGCTTGCCTACACCAAAATCCTTATAGAACTGGACCATATCCTCCATAAATTCCTCTGTATCCTGTGCTGCCGCCAAAGTGCAGCTCATCTCACAGATACGGTCGCGGATTCGTTTATTAAACATCTTTCCTGTATCCTGCGGTGCCTGGTAATTGCAGAGAATACTGCAGCAGGAAGTATGAAAAATCTTATCCAACATGTTCAGATCAAAGTCATACAGTTCCTTAAAGATTGTAAAATCATGCCGTGCAAGCTCATTGATGCTGCCATCAATATGTCCGCGGATCTCACTTGCCGTGCTAAAAGCATTCTCATTATTTACAAGAAGCAGTGTCAGATAGTTGTGCCACAGATTCCCCGCAAATCCATAGGAGCCTGCGATCTCGATCAGACCATTGACACATTCATAAAAATCTTCTTCCATCTCCCTTGCATTTACGGCTGACTTCTCACAGGCATCCATAAGTGCTGTCATTTTGTCAAGGATTTCTCCATGTTCAAACTCTCTGTATAATACGCATTCTTTTATTCTGGTCATTTTTAAATCTCCTCCTGCTGTCCGTAATTCCCAAGTACACGTACACCAATTGCCTCTGACTCAAGACCTCTGAGTGCATTTTTGACTGCCGGTTCTTCCAGATTTCCCTCGAAATCTACAAAGAAACGGTACTTCCAGTTCTGTCCCGGTATCGGTCTGGACTCAATCTTTGTCATACTCAGACTGTTATAAATAAAGTGAGACAACATATGATACAGAGTACCGCTTGCATGAGGCAGTTCAAAGCAAACGCTGATCTTTCCGGCATTTTTCTCATAGATTGGCTTGCTGCTGACAATAATAAAACGCGTCACATTCTGGTCATTATGACAGATATTTTCTGCAAGAACAGAAAGCCCGTAAAGTTCACCTGCCGCACGGCTTGCGATCGCAGCCTGATTTCTCTTCTGCTCCTCCTTAACTCTCTTGGCGGAAGCAGCTGTATTTTCTGTTTTGACGGTTTTCCAGGACGGATGGTCCTCCAGATAATGTTTGCACTGTGCAAGCGCCTGCGGATGAGAATAAACGGTATCGATCTCCTCCACAGAAACTCCCGGAAGTCCCAGAAGCACATGCTGTACTCTCACACCCTGCTCGCCCACAATATAAAGCTGATATTCTGTCAGAAGATCATAAATATCTGTTACAATCCCTTCTGTAGAATTCTCGATCGGAAGCACCGCATAATCGGCCTTTCCAAAAGCGACCTCTTCCATCGCCGCCCGAAAGGTTCTGACATGGTAGCTGTTGATCTCATCCGGAAAATATGCCCGCATGGCTGCATAGCTGTATGCGCCCTCCACGCCCTGAAAAACCACATTGACATTCTTAAGTGGAAGCTCATCTACCATTTCGTAGTTTTTCTCCATATCAATGCCATTCTTGGTCAGAAGCTGGTACTGACGCTTGCGGCTGATCGCCATGATCTGCTGAAACAGTTCCTGGGCGCCAAGGCTGTTAAAGCTTCCATGTGCCTGATTCTTCAGGACATCAAGCTTATCCTGCTCTCTCTTTGGATCCAAAACCTGTTTTCCTGTATGTATCTTGTATTCTGCAACATCCTCACAGACTTCCATTCGTTTCTCAAACAACCGTAAGATCTCTTTGTCGATGACATCGATCTCTTTGCGGCATTCCTGTAAATCTATCATTCGTTATTCCCTTCCGGTGCCGATACCTTTGACACCTCTTTTCTTGTATTTACGATCCGGGTAATCTCCCCGATGAAAGACAGTGAACCAAAAGATAAGATCACATCGTCCTTCCCCGCCATCTCAAACAGTTCCTCTACTGCTCTTGGAATGTTTTTCTCTGCCCGGACATTTGCATTGCACGGACGGATTGCCTTGGCAAGTTCCTCTGCCGGAAGTGCTCTTGGATTATCCGGTGTCTCGATCGCAAGAATCTGCTCTGCGTAAGGACAGAGCTTTCTGATAATATACGGGTAGTCCTTATCCTTAAAAACTCCCATGATAAAGAACAGCCTGCGGTCTTTGAAATATTTTCTTACAGAGTCCTCAAGCATGTCTGCCGCTGCAGGATTATGCGCACCATCCACGATAAACAACGGATCCTTATGGATAATGGTAAGCCTTCCGTTCCAGCGAGTTGCCCAAAGCCCCTCTTTGCGCTGTTCCAGAGTCGTATGATATCCTCTCTCATCCAGGATCCGAAGAGCCTCCAGTGCAAGAACTGCATTCTCCGTCTGGTAGGAGCCGGCAAGCGAAAGGGTATATTCCTCTCCTTTATAGCAGAAACGCTGTCCGGTAAAATCTGCCTCCAGAACCTCTGCTTCAGAGACATCTGCCACACAGACATCCGCGCCTGCCTCTGCCCCTGTCTTCTTTATAACCTCCAGGGCCTCCGTCTCCTGTCCGATCGTCACCACACTGCTTCCCGGTTTAATGATCCCGGCCTTTTTCTCGGCGATCTCGGAAATCGTATTTCCAAGGAAGGACTGATGATCCATACTGATCGGCACAAGCACTGCAAGCTCTGTTGTAGTGATCAGATTTGTGGCATCGGTGATACCGCCCATTCCGACCTCCAGAATGACCGGATCACATTTTTCCTCTGCAAAAAACAAAAATGCCACCGCCGTTTCGATTTCAAATGGGGTGGGATGCGCAAGACCTTCTGCGGTCATTTCTTCAATCACTGCGGCAACCCTCGTCGTCTGCTCGGCAAACTTTTCCCTGCTGATCGGCTTTCCTTCTGTTTCGATCTTTTCCCGATAGGAATACACCGAAGGAGAGATATACCGTCCAACATGATATCCGGCTTTCATCAGCGTCGTATATAAATATGCGATCACAGATCCCTTGCCGTTGGTTCCTGCCACATGAATATATTTAAGCTGATCCTGAGGATTCCCAAGACGCTTCATGAGTTCCTTTATATTTGTAAGATCCATGGCTCCGCCTGCGTACTGCTCCGCGTCTCTTATGTATGCCCTGCTTTGCTGATAATCCATCTTTTATGCTCCTGTTTCTTAAGTATATTCCGCCCCAGTAAGGGACGATTTCATTAAGTTAAACTATACCATCTGTGTATCGTTTTTTCAAGAGTCGTGCATACTATCTGTAACTAAAATTATTGTAAGTTACAAGGAGTTTTCTTTTATGAACCAGAATCTGGCAAACTTTCTTCTCTGCGGCTCTGTCGGATGGAATATGGAAATCTTGTGGACCGGATTTCATTCACTCTTATCCGGCCAGTGGACCCTGACGGGCAAAAGTTCTCTTCTCATGTTTCCGATCTACGGCTGCGCTGCCATTATCGCGCCTTTATATTCCCGGATATCTTCGCTCTCTTTTGTATACCGGGGAATCCTCTATATGACAGGATTTTATCTGATTGAATTCATAAGCGGCAGTTTTTTCAGGGCATTCGGCATCTGTCCCTGGGATTATTCAGCCGCCCGTTTTCAGTACAGAGGAATCATACGGCTGGATTATGCGCCTCTCTGGTTCGCCGCCGGACTTATTTTTGAAAAAATACTTGCGAAATCTGCTTGAAAAATCGATTCTACTAGTATATGATTGTGCAAGAGAGAAAATTTGTAAATTTTCCGTATCAAAGGGAGGTATTACATGAGACACTTAATGAGCCCGCTGGACTTTTCCAAAGAAGAACTTGATACTCTTCTGGATCTGGCCAGCGACATTGAAAAAAATCCGTCAAAATACGCGCATGTCTGCGATGATAAGCGACTTGCCACCTGTTTTTACGAACCAAGCACACGTACACGTTTAAGCTTTGAGGCAGCCATGATGAATCTCGGCGGCAAGGTTTTAGGTTTCTCCTCTGCCGGTTCAAGTTCCGCTTCCAAGGGCGAAAGTGTTGCCGACACCATCCGTGTCGTTTCCTGTTATGCTGATATCTGCGCTATGCGTCATCCGAAGGAAGGTGCTCCGCTCGTAGCTTCTATGGCTTCTTCTATTCCTGTTATCAACGCCGGTGACGGTGGTCATCAGCATCCTACTCAGACCCTCACTGACCTGCTTACCATTCGTTCCCTCAAGGGAAGACTTGACAACCTTACCATTGGTCTGTGCGGCGATCTGAAATTCGGACGTACTGTTCATTCTCTGATCGAAGCACTGGTGCTTCGTTATTCCAACGTGAAGTTCATTCTGATCTCACCTGAAGAACTCCGTGTGCCAAGCTACATCCGTGAGGATATTCTTGAGAAAAACAACGTTGAGTTCGAAGAAGTGGAACGTCTGGAAGATGCACTTCCGAAACTTGACATTCTCTACATGACACGTGTGCAGAAAGAGCGTTTCTTCAACGAGGAAGATTATGTCCGCATGAAGGATTTCTACATCCTCGACAAACAGAAAATGGAGCTTGCTCCGAAGGATATGTACATTCTTCATCCGCTTCCGCGTGTAAATGAAATTTCTGTTGAAGTAGATGATGATCCTCGTGCTGCATACTTCAGACAGGCACAGTATGGTGTTTATGTCCGTATGGCACTGATTCTTACATTACTGGAGGTGGAAGTATAATGTTAAATGTTGGAGCACTTCACGAAGGTTTCGTACTCGACCACATCAAGGCCGGCAAAGCTATGACCATCTATCATGATCTGAAGCTTGATAAGCTTGACTGCACCGTTGCCATCATCAAGAATGCCAAGAGCAACAAAATGGGTGTCAAGGACATCATCAAGGTAGAATGCCCTATCGAAAACCTTGACCTGGACATTCTCGGTTTCATCGATCACAACATCACCGTCAACATCATCAAGGACGAGAAGATCGTTGAAAAAAGAATCCTGAAGCTTCCAAAGCAGATCACAAATGTTATCAAATGCAAGAACCCTCGCTGCATCACTTCCATCGAACAGGGTCTGGATCAGGTATTTATCCTTGCCGACCCGGAGAAAGAAGTTTACAGATGTAAATACTGCGAAGAGAAATATCGCGGCAAACGCAATAAATAAGCTGCCAGAAGCACAAAAAAAGAAACGCTCCGAAATGAGCGTTTCTTTTTTGTGCGAGCCGGTCGATAAGCCGGGTTATGTCGTTGAGTGATCATCTATCTAGGCCAGCCGTTGCCAGCTGGCTCGAGCGACCCACCTGAAAGCACGACGGGCAGCCGTATCGCTTTCGTTTCGGTCTTGCTTCAAATGGAGTTTACATGTGCCCGTTCTGTTACCACAACGGCGGTAGTCTCTTACACTGCCTTTCCACCCTTACCTCCAAAGGAGGCGGTTTATTTCTGTTGCACTGGTCTGGGAGTCACCTCCACCGGACGTTATCCGGCATCCTGCCCTGTGAAGCCCGGACTTTCCTCGTCTGTACCCTTTCGTCTGTACAGCCGCGATCACCTGGCCTGCTCGCACGAATGCTATTCTAACACGAATCCCGCTTTAAGTAAAGTACTATAAATAAGTAAATTGAAAAATTATAACCGGCTGCTTTACTTAACCTTTACAGTCACTCTTTTATATACACCGTTGCTGGCAAGAATATATATGCTGCAGCTTCCCTTAGCCTTTGCCCGGATCACCCCGTTTTGGCTTACCGTTGCAACTTTGCTGTCGGTAGTGTAATAGCGGTAGGAACTTGGGTGGGAAAGCAGCTTCTTTTTACGGTTCTCACTTGTAAGCTGACACTTCAGCCTGAAGGTTTTGCCAGGTTTTAGAATAACTGTGGTCCTGTTTACTTTAATCGAAAAAGCATTTGTTGTACGTGCCTTTTTCATGGCAACATGCACTTCATTGGATTTGGCAATGTAGATTTTTCTGCCTTTCACCATTTTATAAGCAGCAACAAAATACTTATACTCACGGTTCGACTTCAGATTCTTATGTGTCATCGAAAGCTTTCCATTTTTAACCGTTCCGGCCTTTTTATAATTTATACTTCCGTTACAGTAGCACCAGAAAACATCATAACCGGCTGCACCAGGATACTTTCTCCAGGAAACGACAATGCTGTTCTTCTGTGCCTTGCCCGTTGCAAAAAATATCGGAAGTTTCAGGCGATAAACGTCCTTTCCGCTCAGTTTGGACTGATCGGCCTGCTCGATCGTGAAGATACCTTTCCTGAAAGTAATCCTGTAATTTGGATTAGAACCGGAAGCCTGAGAAACTGTGATCGGATAGATTCCCACCTTTTCACCGGCTTTTCGTCTTACTGTAATTCCTGATAAAGTGTCTTTTCCCACCAGACCTTTTGCCGTATAAGTAAGGACAGGATCTGCTTTACCGACAATTTTATTCTTATTGTCAGCAGTTACCGTGATATTTTTCGGAGCGACCGTTATGATCACTTCTCTGGAAACAGCGAGATAATTCTGGCTCTCATCCATGGAAACTGTGATCTTCGCTGTTCCTGCATTTCTGATCGTCACGGTTCCATCCTCACTTACTGTGGCGACTTCTTTATTATCACTTGCAAACCGAATATCAGACTCTGTGTCTTTCGCCTTTGCCGTGATCTTAAACGCCGGGGCTCCGTAAGTCACTTTATAGGATAGCCTGTCTATAACAAGACTGCGTCCAAGCTTTCTTACTGTTATGGTAACTTCTTTCTGATCTGCTGTATAGTTTGCACTCTCTGCAAGAGAAACAGTCAGCGTTGCCGTGCCGGTTCCCACGATCGTTACCATGCCGTTTTCGTCCACTGCTGCAACCTTGTCGTCGCTGCTTGCATAAGTTTTCAGTCCATCACCCTTATTGCTTACATTCAGCCTGAAAGTCTCTTCTCCATAATCCTTATCTGTGACCTCAGATACGCTGAGTGCCGGATCTGCCTTTGCTACGACAAATTCAGCGGATGAACCTTCTGATTTCAGGCTGTAATTCTTATCTTTGATCGTTGCTGTCACAATATAAGTTCCTGCAAGAGACGGTACTTCCGTTCCATTCACCTCGGTTCCGTCGTTTGCTTTGCCTGTGTATGTCAGGGTGATCTCCGGGTTATCTTTTCCCACCAGTCCGTCCAGAACTGCGGTCGCAGGAGTGATCGTTCCTTCATATGTTCCGCCATTTGGTGTGATCTTTGCACTGATCTCTTTCGGAACAACCGTCACGGTCACTTCTTTCTGATCTGCTGTATAGTTTGCACTCTGTGCAAGGGAAACGGTCAAGGTTGCGGTGCCGGCTCCAACGATCGTTACCACACCATTTTTGTCCACCGTCACAACTTTATTGTTGCTGCTTGCATAAGTTTTCACGCCATCGCCTTTGTTGCTCACTTCCAGTTTAAAGGCTTCTTCCCCATATTTTTTGTCTTTGACTGCGGGTACGCTGAGTGTCGAATCTGCCTTTGCTACGACAAATGCTGCGGATGAACCTTCTGGTTTCAGGCTGTAATTCTTATCTTTGATCGTTGCTGTCACAATATAAGTTCCTGCAAGAGACGGTACTTCCGTTCCATTTACCTCGGTACCATCGTTTGCCCTGCCTGTGTATGTCAGAGTAATCTCCGGATCATCTTCTCCCACCAGTCCGTCCAGAACTGCGGTAGCAGGAGTGATCGTTCCTTCATATGTTCCGCCGTTCGGTGTGATCTTAACTGTAATCTCTTTCGGAGCAACCGTTATGGTGACTTCTTTCTGATCTGCTGTATAGTTTGCAGTCTCTGCAAGGGAAACGGTCAGGGTTGCGGTGCCGGCTCCAACGATCGTTACCACACCGTTTTTGTCCACCGTCACAACCTTGTCGTTACTGCTTGCGTAAGATTTCACGCCATTACCTTTGTTGCTTACTTCCAGCTTAAAGGCTTCTTCTCCATATTTTCTGTCTTTGACTGCGGATACGCTGAGTGCCGGATACGCCTTTGCCACAATAAATGCTGCAGAGGCACCCTCTGTTTTCAGGCTGTAATTCTTATCTTTGATCGTTGCTGTCACGGTATAGATTCCTGCAAGAGATGGCACCTTCGTTCCATTTACCTCTGTTCCGTCGTTTGCCCTGCCTGTGTATGTCAGAGTGATCTCCGGATCATCCTCTCCCACCAGTCCGTCCAGAGCTGCCACTGCCGGGACAATGATTTCTCCATAGATCCCGCCGTTCGGTGCGATCTTCGCACTGATCTCTTTCGGAACAACCGTCACTGTCACTTCTCTGGAAACAGCGAGATAATTCTGGCTCTCATCCATGGAAACTGTGATCTTCGCTGTTCCTGTATTTCCGATGTTTACAGTTCCATCTTTGCTTACTGTGGCAACCTCTTTATTATCACTTGCAAACTGGATACCGGATTCTTTATCTCCTGCCTTCGCTGTGATCTTAAATGCCGGATCTCCGTAAGTTACCCTGTAAGAAATCTTATCTACCACAAGGCTGTGTTCGATCTTTCCGACAGCTAAGGTGACTTCTTTCTGATCTGCTGTATAGTTTGCACTCTCTGCAAGGGAAACGGTCAGCGTTGCGGTACCGGTTCCAATGATCGTTACCACACCGTTTTTGTCCACTGTCACAACCTTGTCGTCACTGCTTGCGTAAGATTTCACGCCATCGCCTTTGTTGCTCACTTCCAGTTTAAAGGCTTCTTCCCCATATTTTTTGTCTTTGACTGCGGATACGCTCAACTGTGGATCTGCTCTCTTTATTGTAAATTCAGCAGAGCTGCCGTCTTCTTTCAGACTGTAATTGCTATCTTTGATGGAAGCAGTCACCGTGTAGGTTCCAGCTTTGGACGGCACTTTTCCGTCTGCTGCAGCACCGTCGTTTGCCCTGCCTGCATATGTCAGAATGATCTCCGGATCATCCTCTCCCACCAGTCCGTCCAGAACCGCGGTCGCAGGAGTGATCGTTCCTTCATATATCCCGCCGTTTGGTGTGATCTTAACTGTGATCTCTTTCGGGCTGATATCTGCTGTGGTACTTGTCTGCTGCCCGTTATCTGCCAGGATATAATCCCCTGCCGATCCGCCGCCCAGCACAGGCTTTGTGATCGTAACAGTTTTCCCTTTGGCTGCATTGCTGTCTGCAAAAGTACCTTCTGCTCTTACTGTAAGGCTGTCACCTTTCACTGCTCCTGCAAACATGGCTTTGCTGTAATCCAGTTCCGCATCCGCTGTTCCGTCATATACCTTACCTTTTGCAGTGATTCCGGAGATCACAACTTCCCGCTGCCGGATCGTATAAGCCTTCGTATCGGAAGCAGCGGTAAAATCACCATTTTCGGATACACTGACCCTGACTTCATAAGTTCCTGCGTGCATCGGGGCTTCTGTCTGCCAGGTTCCATTTACGTTGTATTCAACTTTAATATTGACATTGCTGTTTGTTGTATATGCCAGATCTGCCGGCTGTCCGTCGTATTCCTTATCCAGCGTACCTGTGATTTTTACATTTGCTGTCTGACGGCTGACATTTACTGCGATCTGGCTGTCGGCAGGTTTGTCACCGCCTTTGTATTCTGTCACGCCCTGCAGATGATATGCAACTGTCAGTTTATAAGTGCCTGCTTCCAGAGTATCCAGATATTCTCCGCTGAATGTGATCTTATCTGCGGAAACTGTATAATCTTCCCCCTCTGTCAGAGTGGTTTCTCCGTTTCTTACAGACGCTACGGTGTTTCCATTCAATTCCACTGGCACTATCTGCACCTGTGATGTCAACAGAAACATTATCCTTGAACCAGTAACCATAAGTAATATCCTTCAGGGAACTGTCAAATGTATTTTCTCCGATCCGGATACTGCCTGACGGCATTCCGGTATCAATTTTGAAGGTTACTGTTTTTTTATCGGTAACGGCACCTGTTGCAGTCTCTTTCAGATAATATCCTGCAGACTGTTCTCCCTGCTCTGTGTAATCCCCAAGCGAATCCTTCCAGTCTGTTTTGTCCGTCGATATCTGGTATCCACTGTCCGGTACAAGTTTCACAGGACTTATGTACCAGTCATTGTTACCTTTCGTTCCGGAAACCTGCGCAGCCGCTGAACTCTGCAGATAACTGATGCTCCAGTTCTGGGAAACACCCGTGGCACCGGTAAGTGTATAGTTATCATTTCCAAGGTCTGTTACCGTTGCAGTATAGCTGTCACCTGCTTCTGTCTGTGTATTGCCTTTATAGGCAATTGCAAAAGAATCGCCCTCTACTGCATTCGCAACTGTCGCCGATACGCTCTGCTCACTTCCTGTATAAATCAGATCTGTTTTCGACCAGGTTAAGTCTGCCGGAAGTGGTGCGATCGTGAAGGAAGTTTCCGCTTCTGCCCCTGCATAATTTCCATTTTCTGCCACAACCGCTTTCACATAGTAAGGACCTGCGTTCTTTGGTACTCCTCCATTTGTGGCTGCACCATCTGCTGCGGTCGTCATATCTGTACAGCCGGCATCTTTATAGTACGTACAGGTAAATCCGGAGGCGTCGTATAAAGCCGTGATGTCACTTTCACCTGACTTAACTGTTATGCTTGGTGTGTTCGCCTTCTGTCCATAGGTCCAGTCATCCATGGTCACTGTCGGATCAATTTCCATTTTTTTAATCTCAAAATCAGCACTTATGGTCTGGCCGCCAAGCGTGACTTTTACCGTATATTGTCCCGGATTTACCGGTGCAGCTCCCTCACTCGCAGCACCGCTGTTGCTGCTGGTTGTCTTCATGCCATCTTTCAGATAATATACGATATCCGCTTCATTATCTGTCTGATAAGCAATGCCATTTGTCACGGTTGCTCCGGTATAAGTATTGCCGGAATAGTATGCATCAGCTGCTGCCAGGGTTAAATCTAATTTACCGGGATTAAATTCACAATCTGGCTTCGCCGTACATGTTGCAATGATTTTATTAGCACTTGTTGAATAACTCCATGAATGAAGATGATCACTTACGTACAGACACTTTTCAGTTGTATCATAACTTATAGAATGAAAGCCATCATCATAAGTAATCCTTTTGCACATCTCCGGAGACGTTCCAGGGGTTGTAATTGTACATGGGAAACTAAGTTAGCAACCACCAGTTCAACTGGTGGTTTATCCCTGGCCCTCCAAAGGGCCATTGTTACTGCTCGCCCCAAAGAGCGGTATCGCAAGCACTTTTACTGGCCCGCTATAAAGCGGTACTACTGGAATCTT